>NZ_LZML01000189.1:0-187738 GCF_001665695.1 Nocardia sp. 852002-51101_SCH5132738
CCCCCCCCCCCCCCCCCCCCCCCTTTTTTTTTTCCACCCCCACCCCGCAAACCGCTCTGCCGGCTAGGCGGGGGGGCGCGGTTTTTTTTATAAGACACATATATGAGAAGAGGCCCCGCGGCGGGGGGGGCCTCTTCCGTGTTCACCGGATCGGATTCGCCTGACGAAAGGCGAAGCGGCTCAGGAGATTCGCTCGATGATGGTGACGTTGGCCGTGCCGCCGCCCTCGCAGATGGTGAGCAGGCCGTAGCGGCCGTTCACCCGCTCGAGCTCGTTGAGCAGGGTGGCGAACAGCTTCGCGCCGGTGGCGCCGAGCGGATGTCCGAGCGCGATCGCGCCGCCGTGCACGTTCACCTTGTCGGGGTTCGCGCCGGTCTCCTTCAGCCAGGCCAGCACCACGGAGGCGAATGCCTCGTTGATCTCGACGACATCGATGTCGTCGATGGTCAGCCCGGTCTGCTCCAGCGCCCACTTGGTCGCCGGGATCGGCGCGGTGAGCATGTAGATCGGGTCGGCGCCGCGGGCGCTGACGTGGTGGATGCGGGCGCGCGGCTTCAAGCCGTATTCGGCGACGGCCCAGTCGGAGGCCAGCAGGGTGGCGCTGGCGCCGTCGGAGATCTGGCTGGCGACCGCGGCGGTCAGGCGGCTGCCCTCGCTGAGCGGCTTGAGTCCGGCCATCTTCTCCAGGCTGGTCTCGCGCGGGCCCTCGTCGATCCAGAAATCGCCGACCGGCACGATCTCGCGATCGAAGGAACCCTCGGCGATGGCCTTGCGGGCGCGTTCGTGGCTGCGAAGTGCCCAGCGCTCCATATCTTCCCGGCTGATATCCCACTTCTCGGCGATCAGCTGCGCGCCGTTGAACTGCGAGACCTCACCGGTGCCGTAGCGGTGGTCCCAGCCCTTGGCGCCGACGAACGGTGAGTCGAAACCGTATTCCTTACCGGCCAGCATGGCGGCCGAGATCGGGATCGCGCTCATGTTCTGCACGCCCCCGGCGACGATCACCTCGGCGGTGCCGCTCATGATGGCCTGCGCGCCGAAATTGATCGCCTGCTGGCTGGATCCGCACTGACGGTCCACCGTGGTACCGGGGACCTCCTCCGGATATCCGGCCGCCAGCCAGGCTGTCCGGGCGATGTTGCCGGCCTGCGGGCCGATGGCGTCGACACAGCCGAAGATCACATCGTCGACGTTGCCGGGATCGATGGCGTTGCGGCCCAGCAACCCCTGCAGTGCCGCCGCGCCGAGGTCGGCGGGATGCACACCGGCCAGCGCACCGCCGCGCTTACCGATCGGCGTCCGCACGGCATCGATGACGTAGGCCTCGCGTACCGGCGCGTACCGGCGGCGATCGGACGGTGTGGACATGTAACGCTCCTATTCGGATGTGCCGGATTCGGCGCCGGACTGAGATGCTCCGGAATGAACTGCGCCGGAACGGTTCTCGGGGTTGGTGAGCCCATCGAGCACGATGGTCAGATACTGCTTGGCGAGGGTGTCCGCGGTGATGCGGCCGCCGGGCTGATACCAGCGCACCGCCACCCAGACGGTGTCGCGCAGGAAGCGGAAGGCGAGCTCGACATCGAGCTCGGGGCGGAAGCTGCCGTCGCGCACGCCCTCGGTGAGCACATTGCGCCACAGCTCCCGGAATTCCCGGTTGTATTCCGCGATGTACTCGAAACGCGGTGTGTCACTGAGCCTTTTGGCCTCGGCCTGATAGATCGCGACGGCCGAATGCCAGCGGTCGAACGATTCACAGGAGGCGATGACCAGCGCCTCGAGCGTGGCTCGCGGCGACAGGTTGGAGGCGACGATCTCGCGGTAGCGGCCGAACAGATCGTCGAGGAAGCCGCGCAGAATCTCGTCCACCATCGCCTCTTTCGAGTCGAAGTGGTGGTAGAGACTGCCGGATAGAATCCCCGCCGCATCGGCGATATCGCGGACCGTGGTCGCACGCAGGCCGCGCTCGGCGAACAGGCCGGCGGCCAGGCCGAGCAACTCGTTGCGGCGTGCGGATTTGGAGGCCTCGGATGCGGTCACTCGGCCATAATACAACCAAGCATTTGCTTGGTCTACGGTGGTGGCTCACCGAATGGAATAGCGCAGCGGCGAGGACATCGACAGATCGACGAGGAGCCGATCGCAGATCTCCATCGGCGGGATACCGGCCCGTTTCATCCGTGCCACCAGCGCGAGCCGACGCTCGCAGCTGTCCCATTCCACCGTCAGCGGCCCCCGGCCGGGTCCCGCGTCCACGGTCGCCATCGCCCGCGGGGGGCCGGCCGGATCCGGGATCTCACTGAGTTTGAGCACGATGCCGCGCCGCCACGCCAGATAGGTGTCGCGATCGGCGGCGCCCTCCAATTTGCCGGTGGCCGCGGCCAGTCCTCGATCGATGCCGTCGGCGAAGGCGAGGCGATCGAATCGGAATCGCCGGCAGCGCCGGACCACCTCCAGTAGATCGGCGCGCACCTCGCACAGCAAGGCGGTCTGCTGCCGGCGGCGTTCCCCACCGGGATCGGCCTCCCCCGGGCCGCAGCCGGCGCCGATGCGCCGCACTCGCCGCCGATCGCGGGCCATATCCGCACGCAGGGCGGCACGCGGATCGCGTGCCACCTCGGCCTCGTCGACCTCGTGTTCGTGCAGAATCTGCGCAGCGCGGGTCGCCGTCGCGTGCGCATCGGGGTGATCGAGCAATTCCGCACCGAGGGTGAGAGCGGCGAGCACGACGCTGTCCTGCCGCCGCCGCGCGAGCACCACCTCGCGAATCAACTCGAGTTCCAGTACGTCGTTGTCTTCCTGTCGACCGTCCAGACCCATGGGTCGTGGTCCCTTCGAACTGTCGGAACCGGACGTTCTCAGGATCCCACAGGTAAGGGCAGTCGGCGCCAGTGTTTTTTCGCCTCCGCTTCGCTGCGGCGGGGTTCTCGGCCCCCTGGGCCGAGAACCACCAGGGTGTACCTCTCGCAGCTGTGCACCCTGGTGCGTTACCTCAGGGCCGTCGGGGCGTGCCTCTCGCAGAGGTTTCCTCTCAAGCGCGTTGGCTGCTTACCGAGACGACTTCGCCTGTCATGTAGGAGGTGTAGTCGCTGGCGAGCATCGCGATGGTGGCGGCGACCTCCCACGGCTCGGCGGCCCGGCCGAAGGCCTCGCCCGCGGCCAGGCGATCGAGCAGTTCGGTGGAGCTCACCTTGTCCAGGAAGGGGTGGCGGGCGATGCTCGGCGCGACCGCGTTGATCCGCACGCCCAGTTCCGCGGCCTCCACGGCGCTGCAGCGGGTCAATGCCATGACACCGGCCTTGGCGGCCGCGTAGTGGGCCTGGCCGTGCTGGGCCCGCCAGCCGAGCACGCTGGCGTTGTTGACGATCACGCCGCCGTGGCCCGCGGTGCGGAAGTAGTTCAGCGCGGCGCGGGTGCAGCGGAAGGTGCCGTTCAGCGTGATGTCCAGGACGCGATCCCACTGTTCGTCGGTCATGTCGACGACCGGTGTCTCACCGCCCAGGCCGGCGTTGTTGACCATGATGTCGATGCGGCCCAGGCGCTGCACCGCGGCGCGGATCAGTTCGTCGACCTGTTCGGTACTGGTCACGTCGCAGACCACCGAGGCGACCTTGCGCTGCGGGAATTCCGCGGCCAGCTCCTCCTCGGTCTGCTTCAGCCGGCGTTCGTGCCAGTCGGAGACCACGACGTCGGCGCCCTCGTTGAGCATGCGGCGCGCGGTGGCCGATCCGATGCCCGTGCCGGCGGCGGCGGTGATCACCGCGACCCGGCCGGCGAGCAGTCCGTGACCGGAGATCGGCTGGGGCGGAACCGAGAGATCAGGCACTGTAGGTCCTTCCTTACGGCCGAACAGCGGCTTCGGCCGATGGTTTCCGGCCGAGCGTTCGGCCGGGCGGGGTGGTCAGCGGGCTTCGCGGGGCAGGCCGAGCACGCGTTCGGAGATGATGTTGCGCTGCACTTCGTTCGAGCCGCCGTAGATCGTGTCGGCGCGGGTGAACAGATAGAGGCGCTGCCATTGGTTCAGATCGTCCGCCGGGTGCGGATCGAGGGCGGAGCCGGTGCCGCCGACCGGAGGCCGGGCGATCAGGCCTTCGGCGCCGAGCACGTCCATGGCCAGTTCGCCGAGGCCGCGATGCCAATTGGCCCACAACAGCTTCGAGACCGAGGCCTGGCCGGCGGCGGTGCGGGCGTCGACGTTCTGATGCGCCGATTCCAGGGTCCGCAGCGCGTGTGCGCGCAGCACGCGCAAACCCACCCACGCCTGGTCGATGCGTTCGGCCAGAGCCGGATCCGCCAGCGCGCCATTGGCTTTCGCCACCGCCTCCAGATTCGACAGTTCGCGCGCGAACCGGATCTGCTGGCCGACGGTGGAGATGCCGCGCTCGAAGGTCAACGTGCCCATGGCGACTCGCCAGCCCTCACCGGGTTTGCCCACCACCAGATCGGCGGCGGTGCGGGCGTTGTCGAAGAACACCTCGTTGAATTCGGCGGTTCCGGTGAGCTGGATGATCGGGCGCACCTCGATACCGGGCTGCTTCATCGGCACCAGCAGATAGGACAGGCCGTGGTGGCGGGTCGAGCCGGATTCGGTGCGGGCGATGACGAAACACCAGTCCGACAGATGCGCCAGCGAGGTCCAGATCTTCTGGCCGTTGATCGACCATTCGTCACCGTCGAGCCGGGCGCTGGTCGACACGTTCGCCAGGTCCGAACCGGCCCCGGGCTCGGAATATCCCTGACACCATAGTTCGGTGACCGAGCGGATACCGGGCAGGAAACGCTGTTTCTGCTCCTCGGTGCCGAAGGCGAGCAGGGTCGGGCCGAGCAGCTCCTCCCCCAGGTGCGAGACGCGCGCCGGGGCATTCGCGCTCGCGTACTCCTCGTGGAAGATCACCTGCTGGCGCAGCGTCGCCGCCCGGCCGCCGTACTCGAGCGGCCAGCCCAGGCAGGTCAACCCCGCCGCGGCGAGGTGGCGGTCCCACTCCAGCCGCTCGTCGAAGGCTTCGTGCTCACTTCCGGGCCCGCCGAGCCCGCGCAGCTCGCGGAACTGCCCGTTCAGGTTTTCGGCCAGCCATTCCCGCACTTCGGCGCGGAATTCCTGGTCGGCTGCGTTTTCCGTACCGGGGGCCGCCGTGCCGGAGGCATCCGCGCCGGCGGCGGAATCGGGGGTCTGGATCGCACTCACTCCGGTAGAGTAACCTACCAAGCACTTGCTTTGTAGGGCGGTGAGCTCTGCAGCGCGAATCGACCGACGGACCGAGCCGTCACCACGCCGGACAAGCCGGCTGCTCGGCCCGTCGACCAGCGTGTAGAAGACGAGGACGACGTGACACCCCCTGTGCAGACCACCCCTCTCGCCCTGCACGAAGCCGCGCGCATCCACGGCGATGCGGCGGCGGTCAGCGACGGCGAGGTGCACCTGAGCTGGGTGCAACTACTCGATGCCGTGCGGCAGACGGCGGGGGCGCTGATCGCGCGCGGAATCCAGCGCGGCGATCGGATCGCGATCTGGGCGCCCAACACCTGGCACTGGGTGGTGGCCGCACTGGCCACGCACTACACCGGCGCCGCACTGGTTCCGCTCAACACCCGCTACGTCGCCGACGAGGCCGCCGATGTAATCGCCCGGGTCGATGCGAAGGCGCTGTTCATCGCCGATCCGTTCCTGGGCCGGCAGCGCCTCGCGGAATTGCGCGCGGCCGCACCGGAATTGGCGGTCGGCACGATCATCGTCATTCCGGCGGACGGCGAATCGGCCTACGACGATGCCGTCGCCTGGTCGCAACTGGCCGAACTCGCCGCGCAGACGCCGGTGGAGAAGGTGATCGCGCGCGCGGAATCGGTCGAGCCCGAAGACATCGCCGACATCCTGTTCACCTCGGGCACCACCGGCCGCAGCAAGGGCACGCTCGTCGCCCAGCGCCAGGCGCTCGATGTGGTGCGGGCCTGGGTGGAGCGGTCGACGCTGAACAGCTCCGATCGCTATCTGGTGATCCCGCCGTTCTTCCACAACTTCGGCTACAAGGCGGCCATCCTCGCCTGCCTGGTCACCGGCGCCACGATCGTGCCCCAGGCGACCTTCGACGTGCCGCAGACGATGCGGATGGTGCAGGAGCAGGCCATCACGGTATTGACCGGTCCGCCGACGATCTACCAGACCATCCTGGAACATCCCGCCCGCGCCGATTTCGATCTGAGCAGCCTGCGGGTGGCGGTCACCGGCGCGGCGACCGTACCCGTGGTGCTGGTCGAGAGAATGCGCAGCGAACTGGAATTCGAGGTGGTCGTCACCGCGTACGGCCTCTCCGAATCCTCCGGCTTCGGCACCATGTGCCTGCCCGACGACGATCCGGAGACCATCGCCAATACCTCCGGTGCGGCCATGGCCGGATTCGAGGTGCGCATCGGCGATCACGGCGAGGTGTTGCTGCGCGGGCCGAACGTGATGGTCGGCTATCTCGACGATCCCGAGGCCACGGCCAAGACCATCGACGCCGACGGCTGGTTGCACACCGGCGACGTCGGAATCCTCGACGAGCGCGGCTATCTCAAGATCACCGACCGGCTCAAGGACATGTACATCTCCGGCGGCTTCAACGTCTACCCGGCCGAGATCGAACAGACTCTGGCCCGGCTCGACGGCGTCGCCGAATCCGCCGTGATCGGGGTGCCGGACGAGCGGATGGGCGAGGTCGGCAAGGCCTACATCGTGCGCCGGGCGGGTGCCGAACTGTCCGAAGACGACGTCGTCGCCTACGCGAAGAAGACCCTGGCCAATTTCAAGGTGCCGCGATTCGTGGAGTTCCGGGACCGGCTGCCCTACAGCGCCGCCGGCAAGGTGCTCAAGCGGCAACTACGTGAGGAGATCTCGTGACCACAGACGCAACCCCCGCGCCGATTCCGGACGAGGGCGAAGTCGTCACCTACGAGCGCCGTGGTCCGATCGCCCTGGTCACGATGAACCGGCCCGACTACCGCAACGCCCAGAATTCGGTGATGACCTACGCGCTCGACGCCGCCTTCACGCGGGCGGTCGAGGACGCCGAGGTCAAGGTGATCATCCTGGCGGGCAGCGGAAAACACTTCAGCGCCGGGCACGACATCGGCACGCCCGGACGCGACCACCACATCGAATACGACAACAAGGCCGCGCTGTGGTGGGACCACGTCGACCGGCCCGGCGGCGATCAGCGCTTCGCCCGGGAGCTCGAGGTCTACCTCGGCATGTGCCGGCGCTGGCGGGAGATTCCCAAACCCACCATCGCGATGGTGCAGGGCGCCTGCATCGCGGGCGCGATGATGCTGGCCTGGGTGTGCGACATGATCGTCGCCGCCGACGACGCCTTCTTCTCCGATCCCGTTGTCCGGATGGGCATTCCGGGCGTCGAGTACTTCGCGCACCCCTGGGTGCTGGGTCCGCGGCGGGCCAAGGAGGTGCTGTTCACCGGTGATCGGTTCAGCGCCGAGCAGGCCTACGAGTGGGGCATGGTCAACCGGGTCGTGCCTCGCGCCGAATTGGAATCGCACACTCTCGAGCTGGCCGAGAAGATCGCCACCATGCCGCAATTCGGCTTGGCGCTGACCAAGAAGGCCGTCAACCAGTGCGAGGACCTGATGGGGTTGCGCGCCGGTATGGATTCGGTCTTCGGCCTGCACCACTTCGCCCACGCCCACAACGCCGAGGTCGGCACCGACTCGCTGGCCGGTATGACCGCCAAGTCGATGAAGGCGACCGCAACGACCGCCACGACCGCAGAACGGAGCGGCAAGTAGATGGATCTCGAACTCGATTCGGCCGCAGCGCAATTTCAGCTCGAAGTGCGCGAATTCCTGCGCGCGAACGTCCCCGCCGAACCGCTGCCGTCGATGGACACCCGGGAGGGTTTCGAGGCGCATCGAGCCTGGGAGCACACCCTCGCCGATGCCCGGCTCTCGGTGGTGTCGTGGCAGCGCGAATACGGCGGGCGCGACGCCTCGCTGCTCGAGTGGGTGCTGTTCGAGGAGGAGTACTACGCCGCGGGCGCGCCCGGGCGGGTGAGCCAGAACGGCATCTTCCTGCTGGCCCCCACCCTGTTCGAACACGGTACGCCGGAACAGCTCGAGCGCATCCTGCCGAGAATGGCTCGCGCCGACGACATCTGGGCGCAGGCGTGGTCGGAGCCGGAGGCCGGTAGCGACCTCGCGGGCATTCGATCCAGCGCGAAGCGGGTCGAGGGCGGCTGGGTGCTCAACGGGCAGAAGACCTGGAGTTCGCGAGCCTCGTTCGCGGACTGGGCCTTCGGCCTGTTCCGCAGCGAAACAGAGGAGGAGCGGCGCAGTAAGGGTTTGGCCGCTTCGCGGCATTCAGGCCTCACCTATGTGATGTTCCCGCTGTCCGCGGACGGTGTGACCGTGCGGCCCATCCCGCAGCTCGACGGCGAGCCCGGTTTCGCGGAGATCTTCCTGGACAACGTCTTCGTCCCCGATCGCGATGTGATCGGCGAACCGGGCGCGGGCTGGCGGGTGGCGATGAGCACCTCCAGCAACGAACGCGGCCTGTCGCTGCGCAGCCCGGGCCGGTTCAACGCCACGGCCGCGCGCTTGATCGAGCTGTGGCGCGAGACCGCCGATCCGGCCGACACCGCGGCCCGCAACCGCGTGGTCGACGCGTGGATCGGCGCGGAGGCCTACCGGCTCAACACCCTCGGCACCGTGACCCGGCTGTCGGAGGGCGGCAAACTCGGCGCGGAATCGTCGATCAACAAGGTCTTCTGGTCCGAACTCGATATCGCGATGCACGAGACCGCCCTGGATCTGCTCGGCGCCTCGGCCGAGCAGAGCAGCGCCTGGACCGACGGCTACCTGTTCTCGCTGGCGGGCCCGATCTATGCCGGTACCAACGAGATTCAGCGCAATATCGTCGCCGAGCGCCTGCTCGGGCTACCGCGTTGAGATCCGCCATGTGCCACCCCGCCTCCCCGCGCCGCACCCCCGAATGGACCCATCGATGAGATTTGCACTGTCCCCCGAACAACGCGACTTCGCCGACAGCCTGCGCAAGATGTGCGATGCCGCGGGTACGCCCGCCGTCATCCGCAACTGGAACGGCGGCGGCGCCCGTGGCGGCCGGGCACTGATCCGGCAACTGGCCGGCGCCGGCGCTCTGGGCCTGGCCGTGGCCGAGGAATACGACGGGATGGGCGCCGAGACCATCGACCTGGTGGTGGCGTGCCGGGAATTCGGCCGGGCCGCGGTGCCGGGCCCGGTGATCGAGACCGCCGCGGTGATTCCGGCGCTGTTGCAGGCGCTCGACGATTCCGGCCCGGCGCGGCGATGGCTGCCCGGCTTCGCCGAGGGTGAGTCGCTCGGCACCATCGCGCTCTCGCCGCAGACACCGGCCCTCGACGCCGATTCCGCCGATGTGGTGCTGGTCGTGGACGGTGACAAGCTGTGCACGGCTCGCCGAGGCGACCGGATCGAGTCGGTGGACGCGGCGCGGCGGCTGTATACGGTGAGCCCGGACGAGGTGGTGGCACAGGGTGATTCGGTGCTCGCCGCGGCGGAGACGGCGTTCGACGCCGGTGCGCTGGCGGCGGCGGCCCAGCTGCTGGGCGCGGGTAACGCGATGCTGGCCACCAGCGTCGCCTATGTGATCCAGCGGCATCAGTTCGGGCAGCCGATCGGGCGCTACCAGGCCATCAAACACCATCTGGCCGATGCGAAGATCGGCCTCGACATGGCCGAACCGCTGCTGTACCGCGCGGCGCTGAGCTTCGGCACCGCCGACCGCGCCCGCGATGTCTCGGCGGCCAAGTTCGCCTGCGCGGAGGCCGCGTACCGGACGGCGCGGATCGCCCTGCAGGTGCACGGCGCCATCGGTTACACGGCCGAATGCGATCTGTCGCTGTGGCTGACCAAGGTGACCGCTCTGCGATCCGCGTGGGGCACCGCCGATTTCCATCGCGCCCGGATCGCCGCGGCGCTGCGTACGCCGGTGGCGGCCGGCGCGTGAACCACCGAGACGACGAGACGGGAGTACGGCGATGACCGATACCGCGGAACTGCAGGAACTGGCCGCGACCGTACGCGCCGTCCTCACCCGGCACGGCGACCGGGCCGTCCTGCGGCAGGCGATCGACAGCGAACTCGGTTACGACGAGCGGCTGTGGCAACTGCTGTGCGAGCAGGTGGGTGTGGCCGCGCTGGCGATTCCGGAGGAGTACGGCGGCGTCGGCGCCGGGATCGATACGGCGCTGGTGGTGATCGAGGAACTGGGGCGCACGCTGCACAACCCGCCGATGCTCGGATCGGCGGTCCTCGGCGTCCAGGCCGTGCTGGCGACGGGCGATGCCGCCGCGGCGCAGCGATTGCTGCCCGGGGTCGCCGAGGGCAGCCGGACGCTAGCGGTGTGCTGGGCGGACGAAAAAGGCTGGGCGACAAGCGCAGTCGCGAGCACCGGTGCGGCTCGCGGACCCGCGGGATACGCGGTGCGGGCCGACGGCGGCACATTGACCGGGACCGCGCACTACGTCCTCGACGGCGCCAACGCCGACACCCTGCTGGTGGTGACAGCCGACGGACTCTACGAAATCGACGCCACCGCACCGGGAGTCACCCGCACCGTCGTCCGGACCATGGATCCGACGCGGCGCCTGAGCACCGTCGCCTTCGACGGCGCGGAGGCCACCCGGCTGGGCGGGGATGCGGACGCGATCACGGCTCGCCTGCGGGCGGTGGCCTGGACCGCCCTGGCCGCCGAACAGGTCGGCGCGGCCGATCAGTGCCTCGACACGACCGTGGAGTACAGCAAGTCGCGCGTCCAGTTCGGCCGCCCGATCGGCAGTTTCCAGGCGCTCAAGCACCGCATGGCCGATATGTACGTGCTGGTGGAATCGGCCCGCTCGGCCGCGTACGCCGCGATCGCGGATCTCGATCGACCGGTGACCGCGGAGACGACGCTCGACCTCGAGTCGGCGCGCATCCACTGCTCACACGCGTTCCGTTCGGTGGTGTCGGAGACCGTGCAGATGCACGGCGGTATCGCCATCACCTGGGAGCACGACGCGCATCTGTATTTCAAGCGGGCGCACGGCGATGCCGAACTGTTCGGGATGCCGGGGCGGCCGCTGGCTCGACCCGCCTGATCCGGCATCGCCCGACAATTCACGCGGCCGCGCTCGCGTACTCCGACCCCGCGCCCCACGGTCGCGGGGTCGAGTCGTGTTCGCGACCCGGCCGTCCGGCTCTGCCGTTCCGCCCCGTTCAACCCTGCTGGTACAGCCGCCTGCCGCCACCGCCGCCACCGACAGCGAAGCGGCTACCGTTGCGGCTGCGGCCGCAAGAGCGGCGCTGACCTGCCTAAACTAGCTGTGCGCGAGGTCACCGGAAAATAGATAGTTAGGCTATGTACATACATAGTTAGCTTATGTAACATAATTTTCGTGCAGTCGAACGAGTCGCCCACTCTCCCCGATTCGGCCCGGAGCTCGGTCTCCGCCCCGGATCCGGCCGAGGTGCTCATGGTCGACATCGCCGTCACCGCCGCGCGGCTCACTCGACTGGCCGGCACGCTGGGAACCCGAGCGCTCCCGCGTGCGATGGTGCGGGCGCTGTCCACGCTCGAAGAGCACGGTCCGCTGCGAATCAGCGAATTCGCGGAGATCGACGGTTGCTCCCAGCCCTCGGCAACGGCGCTGATCGGCCGGCTGACAGCCGCCGGACTCGCCGCGCGCACCAAAGACCCCGACGACTCCAGAGCCGTGGTCGTCGAGCTGACGCCGGCGGGGCACGAACAGTTGTCCGTGTCCCGTCGCGCGTTCGGCACCGCCCTCGCGGCCCGGTTGCCCGACTTCGGCATCGACCGGCTCAGCCACCTCGAAAGTGAACTGACCGATCTCCTCGAAGCCCTGAAATCGGCTGCACCGCACACAGTCTCGAAGTAGGAGCGTTGATGAGCACCACTCTCTCATCGCCGACCGCGACCGAGGCGACGACCACTCCGACGACCAAGCAGCCCAAATCGGTATGGGCAGTAGCTTTCGCCTCGGTCATCGCCTTCATGGGTATCGGCCTGGTGGATCCGATTCTGAAACCGATCGGCGAACAGCTGCACGCATCGCCGTCGCAGGTCACCCTGCTGTTCACCAGCTACATGCTGGTCACCGGTGTCGCGATGCTGATCACCGGCGTGGTGTCGAGCCGCTTCGGCGCCAAGAAGACGCTGCTCGCCGGCCTGGCCATCATCGTGGTCTTCGCCGCGCTGGCCGGATCGTCGGGAACGGTCGGGCAGATCGTCGGCTTCCGCGCCGGATGGGGACTGGGTAACGCGCTGTTCATCGCGACCGCATTGGCCACCATCGTGGGCGCGGCCAGCGGCGGAGTCGCCCGGGCCATCGTCCTGTACGAGGCGGCACTGGGCATCGGTATCGCCGCCGGACCGCTGGTCGGCGGATTCCTGGGCGGATTCAGCTGGCGCGCACCGTTCTTCGGTGTCGCCGTCCTGATGGCGGTGGCGTTCGTCGCGATCGTCGCCCTGCTGCCGGAGATGCCGAAACCGGCCCACCACACCTCGATCACGGCCCCCTTCAAGGCCTTACGGCACCGCGGACTGCTGCTGGTCAGCATCACCGCACTGCTCTACAACTACGGGTTCTTCACCCTGCTCGCCTACACCCCGTTCCCGCTGAACATGGGCACCTATTCGATCGGGTTCATCTTCTTCGGCTGGGGTCTGCTGCTGGCGCTGGCTTCGGTGGTCTTCGCGCCGCGACTGCAGCGCATATTCGGCACCGTGCCGATGATCGCGACCGCGCTGGCGCTGTTCGCCGCGGATCTGGCCGCGATGGCGATCTGGGCCGATCACAAGCCGGTGCTGATCGTGGGCACCGTATCGGCGGGCCTGTTCCTCGGCGTGAACAACACCCTGATCACCGAGGCCGTGATGATCTCCGCCCCGGTGGAACGCTCCACCGCCTCGGCCGCCTACAGCTTCGTCCGGTTCGTCGGTGGCGCCGCCGCCCCGTATCTGGCCGGCAAGCTCGGCGAACATCAGATGGCCCTGCCGTTCTGGGTCGGCGCCGCGTGTACCGCGGTCGGCGTCCTGGTGCTGCTCGGCGGCCGGTCGGCCCTGTCCCACATGGACGAGCACGACCCGGCCGAACACAGCCCGGCCGAAGCCGAAGCCATCACCGTCGGCGACGACTGACCGAGCTCGTCGTCCCGAGCGGCCCACCCCGTCGCCGTGACGACACCCTCCGCTGCGGTACCCCTTCTCTGACCGCAACGGCGGCGAGCCGGAATCCCCTCGCGAAACCCGCAGGGGATTCCGGCCTTTCCTATCCACGTCGCCGCTCGTGCGGCTGGAACCGGTGAACAAATCGTGCAAACCTGGCCGTTCTCGGCAGTTTTCTCGCATTTCCGCCGAGGTTTGCACGAAAAGTTCGGGCATACCGCTGCGGGCCGGTGCCGCGTCGACCTTTCCCGGCCGAACACCCGTACCGGTAGGGCCGGGCAGCCCAGACGACCACACCCAGCGGCAACCCGACGACGACAATCCACGCCACGGTAAGCACGCGGTTATGCCTCCCACCGACGCAGCGACCGGAGAACTCGTCCGCACGTCTCCGCATCGGCAGAATCGATCGGGCGAAGAGGCGGGGGTACATCGGATGCGGATGAAACACGCTGCGGCAGAGGCGAACTTCTGAACTCCAGGTAAACACCACCCGAATCGCCGTCCCCATAATCGGCTATCTCCAGCACGCCACCGGGAAACACGTAAAGCCTTGCGCGCCTGGGCCTTGCTTCCATGTCGTCTCCATCCCCTCGTGCGCCGTGGTATGGCACCCGGCACCGGGGAAGTCGTTTCGGCCCGGTGCCGGGGCTCGGTCAGAACGGTAGGAGCGGGCGCATCAGTCGGTCTACCAACTTGGCATTACTTGGCAAAAGTGCCTTACCTGCGACGAAAGCCGTCGATTTACGAGAAAATACTGCGAGGAAGAGTCAAGAAGTGCCACACCTCTGGACGGGAGATAGGACGTTGAACCTGAAGTTCCTGGGCAAAGGCGGATCCGACTCAGGCGGCTGCCCCAGCCTCTACGCAACCGATCGAGGCACCTACATCGTGCAGGGATGGGAGACGCCAACTGTTGGAACCGTTGAGATCCCGCATTTACTGCCGGCATTTGCGGAGCCGGATACGTTCATCGGCTCAACGATGACCGACACCGGCCGCGGTACGTTCGCGGTGTCCGGCCGCGCGATCAGCGAACCGGACGTGTTCAGCATGCTCACCTTGGCAGAGAATGAGACGGCGATCGAGGTTCCGAAACAAGTACGGAGGTACTACGGCAATGCTGCTGCGCCCCAACACTGAGCCGGACCTGTGGCCGAACCTGTTTCGTGAGCTCACGCGGAGCGCCTTCCATCTCGAAGTTCGGGACGAATACCACGTACCCGACGAAGAATCCCGGGTACGGGCATTCCTCGCCGGCGAGCCGGCACCGTACAGCCACACGCCCTGGCAAGACCTCATGCGAGAAACAACCGCTCGAGGTGTGACAGTGTCCCGGGTACGCGTGGTTACCGAGCCGCATTCGGACTACCAGCGGTGGTTGCTGTCGGTCACCGGGTCGAATATCGATGCCGGTGAAGACATCCGATACGTACCCCGCCACATCGCTGGACAAGTGCCGCCGGACGACTGGTGGTTGATGGATGCACAACGCGTGGTCTACAACCTGACTGATTCGGCCGGAGTGCCCGCCGGCGGCCTGGCGGTCACCACCGATCCCGAAATCGTCGAGTACTGCCTTCGAGTACGCGAACGTCTGTGGAAGCTGGCAATCCCGTATGCGGAGTACGCCAAGCAGTGACGAACGCAATCCATGAACAACGGCGAGCCCTCGGGGCGATCCTCCGAGGGCTTCGTCGCGACGCCGGCATGTCCGGCCGCCAGCTGGCCGCCCTGGCCGGCTGGCACGAATCGGTGGTGTCGAAGATCGAGACCGGCGACAGAAGCCCGACAGAAGCACATTTACACGCCTACTGCGCCCACACCGGTAACGAGGACCAGCTGCCGGACCTCATAGCCACGTTGCGAAACGTCCAAGCCGCATATCTCGAATGGCGGAAGGTTCTCGGCACCGGTACGAAACGTCGCCAGCAGGAAGCGGTGAAGCTCGCCGAAGAGTCGAAACTGATGCGGATCTTTCAGCCGAACATCATCCCCGGCATCCTGCAAACCGCCGAATATGCGGCGGCCGTCTTGCGCCGGTACATCGACTTCTACCAGGTGCCTGATGACCTGGACGAGGGCGTGTCGAAACGGCTCGAGCGCCAGCAAATGCTGTACCGCGGCGATCACCGGTTTCACATTCTGGTGGCCGAGCAAGCCCTACACACCACTGTCGGCACGGACGCGGTAGTGCTCGGACAACTCGACCGGCTTCTAGCCGTCATCGGGCTCCCCCGAGTCCTCCTCGGCATCGTTCCGGCACAAGCCGAAGTACCGATGCAAACGACCAATTTCGTCATCTTCGACGAACGACTGACACTCGTGGAAGCTGTCACGGCCGAGTTGACGATTACTCAGCCGCGAGAGATCGCTGTCTACGGTCGATTGTTCGCTGAACTCGCCGAAGAATCCGTGACAGGAGACAAAGCCCGAGAGATCATCCGCCGCGCGATCGAATCTCGGACGCACACCGCGTCACCTTCCGCGCGTACCGTGGTGCAATGACCGAGACGAATCGGGGGCGGGTACGGACCGAGGCGGGTCACCGGCGAATCCGGGCCTATGTGGACGGGCACGTCGTCGCGGACACCATCCGTCCACTGCTGGTCTGGGAGAGCCCCTACTACCCCACCTACTACGTGCCGGTCGAGGACGTTCGCGCCGAACTGGTCGCGACCGGATCAACCAAGCATTCCACCAGTCGCGGCGAGGGCGACATCTACGACGTGGTGATCGGCGATACCACCAGACCCGCTGCGGCCCTTCGCTATCCGGAGTCGCCGATCCCGGAGCTGCGCGAGCACATCCGCTTGGAGTGGGAACAGATGGATCAGTGGTTCGAGGAGGACGAGCCGATCTACGTCCATCCGCGCAATCCCTATACGCGCGTCGACATCCTCGCCAGTTCACGCACCGTGCGGGTGGAACTCGGCAGCGAGGTGGTGGCGGAATCGGATTCGCCGCACATCCTCTACGAGACCGGGCTCGTCCCCCGCTACTACCTGCCGCTGACCGATGTGCGGATGGATCTGCTCACGCCCTCGGCCACCACGACGAGCTGTCCCTACAAGGGCACCGCCGAGTACTACAACATCCGCGTCGGCGACACCGACTATCCCGATCTGGTCTGGTACTACCGCACTCCCCTGCCGGAGAGTCAGAAGGTCGCCGGGCTGGTCTGCTTCTACAACGAGAAGGTCGAGCTGTACGTGGACGGGGTCCGGCAGGAACACTCGACCCCGTTCAGCTGAATCACGGCGCTACCTCCGGCCCGCCGGCACAGGGCTTTCCGGACGCCTCCGATCTCCTCACACCGCGAGGACGGGCGGCAACTCCTCGGCGCGGCGATAACGCCCGGGAGCGAGGGTGTACTCGCGCTTGAACGCCTTGGCGAAGGCGAATTCGGAGCCGTAGCCGACCCGGTGCGCGACCGCCGCGATCGGCAGGTCGGTCTCGCGCAGCAGGCGCGCGGCGGTGAGCATGCGCCAGCGGGTCAGATACGCCAGCGGCGCTTCGCCGACGGTCGCCGCGAAGCGGCGGGCCAGGGTGGCGCGGGAGACTCCCGCCACCGCGCTCAGCCCCGGCACGGTCCAGGCCCGCGCGGGTTCGGCGTGGATGGCGCGCAACGCGGCCGACACCGCCGGATCGGCAAAAGCGCCCGCCCAGCCGGAGGTTTCGGCCTGTTCGTACCAGGAGCGCAGGACGAACAGCAGCAGCGTATCCAGCAGCGCGGGTACGGCGGCGTCGGTGCCCGGCCGCGGTTCGGTGAGCTCGCCGACGAGCAGATCCACCGCGGCACGCAGCGCCGGGGAGCGGCCCGGATCGGCGGGTAGATGCAGGAAGTCGGGCAGTTGGTCCAGCAGCGGGTGGCTGCGGCTGCGGCTGACCTCGTACGCACCGCACAGCAGCGTCGTGCGCGCCCCCGGTCCGGGAAGTTCCCGTGGCTCCCCCGGCCTGGCCACCTCGGTGACCGCACTGTGCGGACTGTCCGCTATCACATGCGCCGCACCGCGTGGCATGAACAGCACATCGCCCGGCCCCATCACCACCGGCTCCGAATCCGGTGCCACCAACCAGCATTCACCCTGCAGCACGATATGGAATCCGGCGCCCGGAACCAGCGGATACCGCCTCCCCCACGGTGCATGCCGCACGAACAGCCCGGAGGCGGGCATTCCGGTTCGCACCGCCGCCACCGTCTCGCTCAAGATATCCACACACTGCCCCACTCGGCCGATCTCACACCGCGACGATCACCAGCATGCTGACCGATCCGGCAACGGTCAACGCACCGGCATGGCGGCGCCCGGCTGTCACCGTGCGACGCCGACGCGCGGGCCCACTACGACCCGCCCGACGTCTTCCGGATCCCGACCGGCCACGCGAAACAGCGGAGGGCGGCCACCCGGAAAGGTGCCCGCCCTCGACGATCGCCCGGACCTACAGCCAGGTGTCCAGGGTGGTGGTGGTGAGGAAGTGTTCGAGGTCGGCTCGCCAGGGGGCCGGGGTGGTCTTCTCGGGTTCGATGGCGGTGTACTGGCCGCGGTAGAAGAGCAGCGGCCTGCCGGAGTCCGTGGACTCCGACAGGGCCTGTACCCGGCCGATCACGATGTAGTGATCGCCGCCGTCGACGACGCTGTCCACCGTGCACTGGATCGTGGCCAGCGCGTCGTCCAGGACCGGAAGTCCCAGCTCCGAAGTGCTCCAGCCGATTCCGGCGAACTTGTCGGGTTCGCGGGAACCGAAGCGGGCACACACCTGTTGTTGTTCCTCGGCCAGGACGTTCACGCAGAACCGCCCCGACTGCTCGATCGCGGCCCAGGACCGCGACCCCTTGGTGGGGCAGAACAGCACCAGCGGCGGGTCGAGGGAGAGGGCGGCGAAGGACTGGCAGGCGAAACCGATCGGCGCCCGCTCGGCGTCCTCGGCCTCGGTGAAGGTGGTGATCACCGTGATACCGGTGCAGAACTGCCCCAGCACATTCCGGAACTGCCGGCCGTCGATCTCCGGGTATTCGCCCGTGGCGGTCATGGTTGTCGCCCTCTCCGCGCTCGCTACTTGAATCCCACCGTGAAGTCGTGACCCCACAGGCTCACCGCGGTGGATTCCCGCGCGATCCAGGAGTGGTCGTCGACTTCCAAACCCTCACAGCCGAATTCGATGTCGAATCCGCCGGGGGTCTTCATGTAGAACGACAACATCTTGTCGTTGATGTGCCGGCCGAGGGTGGCCGACATCTTGACCTTCTTGCGCAGCGCGCGATCCAGGCAGAGCCCGACGTCGTCGGAATTCTCCACCTCGACCATGAGGTGCACGATGCCGGTCGGATTCGGCAGCGGCAGGAACGCCAGCGCGTGATGGCGGGGATTGCAGCCGTAGAAGCGCAGCCACGCCGGGTCGCCGTCGGCGGGCCGGCCGACGACCTGGGGTGGCAGCCGCATCGAATCGCGCAGCCGGAAACCGAGCACATCCTGATAGAACGCCTGCGCTTCGGCATCGTCGTTGCAGGTCAGCACCACATGGCCCAGACCCTGTTCGGCGGTGACGAACTTGTGGCCGTAAGGGCTGACGAAGCGCCGGGCCAGGTACTGGGCGCCGTAGAACGCCTCGAGCGTATTGCCGGAGGGATCCTGGAAGCGGATCATGCCCTCGACGCGCCGCTCCGCGAGCTCGTCCTTGGTGCCCTCTTCGAAGGCGACGTCGGCCTTGGTCAGCGTCTCCCGAAGTCGTTGCAGCCCAGGGGCGTCGGTGACCTCCCAGCCGGAGACCTGCAGGCGGTCCTTCTCGCCCGGCACGATCACCAGGCGGGCGGGGAAATCGTCCATCCGCAGGTAGAGGGCGTCGGGGTTGGGCCCGTCGGCCTCCATCATGCCGAGCACCTTGAGCCCGTACTCGCGCCAGGCGGCCACGTCGGTCGCCTCGATGCGCATATAACCGAGCGCACGAATACTCATCGGGTCTCCTTTGCTTTGCGGGACACCCGCACCCGGTCGGCCCGATGACCGGCTGCGCCGTGGTAGGTCATCGGGCCTCCTTCACACCGAAGAGGAAATCGGTTGCCAGCCGGTTGAATTCGTCGAACTTTTCCAGCTGCGCCCAGTGCCCGCAACCGCCGAACACGTGCAGCTGCGCGCGCGGGATGGTCTTCAGCGCCACCAGCGCGCCGTCGAGCGGATTCACCCGATCCTCACGGCCCCAGATGAGCAGCACCGGCTGGCGCAGCTTGTAGGCCTCCCGCCACAGCATGCCCTTCTCGAAATCCGCACTGGCGAACGACTTTCCCATCGCGCGGGTCGCGGCCAGCGCTTCGGGCGTGTTGGCCGAGGCGAAGCGCTCGTCGAGCAGTTCCGGCGTGATCAGCGACTGGTCGAAGACCATGATCCGCAGGAACTTCTCCAGATTGTCGCGGGTGGGCTCGACGTTGAACTTGCCCAGCGCCTTGACACCCTCGGTGGGGTCCGGGGCGAACAGGTTGGTGCTCAGTCCGCCCGGACCCATCAGCACCAGCTTGCCGGCCCGGTCCGGATAGTCGAGGGCGAAGCGCACCGCCGCGCCGCCGCCCAGCGAATTGCCCAGCAGGTGAACGCGGTCGGTGATGCCCAGGGTGTCGAGCAGATCCTTCAGCGCCGAGGCGCTGTGCACGAAGTACTGCGGGTGATCGGTCGGCTTGTCCGACTGCCCGAAGCCCGGCTGGTCCACGGCCAGCACGTGGAAGTGCTGCGCCAGCACCGGGATGTTGCGCGCGAAGTTCGACCACGACGAGGCACCCGGACCGCCGCCGTGCAACAGCACGATGGTGGGGCCGTTACCCTCACCGGCCTCGTGGTAGTGCAGCTTCAGATCCGGGCGGACCTGGGCGAACTTCGAGGTGGACTCGTAGGTCAGCTCCGAAACGGCGGTCATCACACCATCCCGTCGGTGACCGGCAGCCCGAACGCGTGGGTGCCGTACATCATGTAGGCGCGCTCGGGATCGTTGGCGGCGTGCACGCGACCGGCGTGCGCGTCACGCCAGAACCGCTGCAGCGGAGTGCCGTTCGCGAGCGCGGTCGCACCCGAGCTCTCGAACAGCTTGTCGATCGAGGCGATGGCCCGGCCGGTCGCACGGACCTGATCGCGGCGCGCAGCCACGCGCAGGTCGAACGGAATCTCCTCGCCGGCAACCAGGAGCTTGTACTCGTCGGCGACGTTGCCCGACAGCTGGCGCCACGCGGCGTCGATATCGCTGGCGGCCTCGGCGATGCGCACCTTGGCGAACGGGTCGTCCTTGGCCTTCTCACCGGCGTAGGCCGCGCGCAGGCGCTTGCCCTGGTGCTCCACGTGCGCGTCCAGCGCGCCGTAGGCCATGCCGACGATCGGCGTGGAGATGGTGGTGGGATGGATGGTGCCCCACGGCATCTTGTAGACCGGATCGGTGTTCTGCTGCAGACCCGGCGCGGTCAGGTCGTTCATGCTCTTGTAGCTGAGGAACCGGTGCCGCGGCACGAAGACGTTCTCCAGCACCAGCGTGTTGGAACCGGTGCCCTTGAGGCCCACCACGTTCCACACGTCGTCGATGCGGTAGTCGGTGCGCGGAACCAGGAAGCTGCCGAAGTCCACCGGCTTGCCGTCCTTGATCACCGGACCGCCGACGAAGGTCCAGGTGGCATGATCGCTACCCGACGACCAGGCCCAGGAGCCGTTGACGATGTAGCCGTCGCCGCTCTCGGTCACCACGCCGGCGCCCATCGGGGCGTAGGAGGAGGAAATGCGGACCTGGGTGTCCTCGCCCCAGACCTCTTCCTGTGCCTGCTGGTCGAACAGCGCCAGATGCCAGTTGTGCACGCCGATGATGCCGGCCACCCAGCCGGTGGAACCGCAGGCGCTGGCGATCTTGCGCACGGTGTCGTAGAACACGACCGGGTCGGCGGCGTATCCGCCCCACTGGCGCGGCTGCAGCAGCTTGAAGAAACCGGTCTCTTGCAGCGCCTTCATGGTCTCGTCTGGGATGCGGCGCAGATCTTCTGCCTCCTGCGCTTGTTCGCGCAGCTTCGGCAACAGTGCTTCGACCCGCTCGGTTACTTCTTGCGTCATCTCGGGGGCTGCTCCTGCCTGGTCGAAATCGGAACGGGTGTATCGGTCGCATTCCGTTCTGCGGAACCGATACTTGTCTTGAGACTAGAACACGTTCTTATTTATGTCGAGAACGGGTGTTCATTGTCCCACAACGAACACCTTTGCCTGGTAGTCAACGGAATAGCTGGCGCTGGGCCGCTCAATTTTGTAACGTGTTCTAGTACTTCCAGAGGAGGGATGACGATGGCAGAAACCGCACAGCGGAGCGGGAAGGTCCGCGAGATCGACGTCGGCTCGACACCGACGCGGTACGCGCGGGGCTGGCATTGCCTGGGCCTGGCCGAGACGTTTCGCGACGGTAAGCCGCATGCCGTGCAGGCTTTCGGCACCAAACTCGTGGTGTGGGCCGACAGCAACGACGAGCTGAAGGTGCTCGACGCCTACTGCCGCCACCTGGGCGGCGATCTCAGCATGGGCGAGATCAAGGGCGACTCCATCGCGTGCCCGTTCCACGACTGGCGCTGGGGCGGCAACGGCCGCTGCACCTCGATCCCCTATGCGCGCCGCGTGCCGCCGCTGGCCCGTACCCGCGCCTGGACCACCCTCGAGCGCAACGGCCAGCTGTACGTCTGGCACGACCACGAGGGCAACCCGCCGCCGGACGACGTCACGATCCCCTACATCGAGGGGCCCTACACCGATGCCGACGGCAACCCGGTGGAGGAGCGCAACAGCGATTGGACCCCGTTCACCTGGAACACGATGCTGATCGAGGGCGCCAACTGCCGCGAGATCGTGGACAACGTGGTGGACATGGCCCACTTCTTCTACATCCACTTCGCCTTCCCGACGTACTTCAAGAACGTCTTCGAAGGCCACGTGGCCACGCAGTTCCTCGAGACCAAGGGCCGTCCGGACATCGGCATGGCCGCCAAGTACGGCGGGGAGACGCTGCTGAAGTCGGAGGCGTCCTACTTCGGCCCGTCCTACATGATCAATCCGCTGACCAATATCTACGGCGGCTACCAGATCAAGGTCCAGCTGATCAACTGCCACTACCCGGTCACGCAGGATTCGTTCGTGCTGCAGTACGGCCTGTCGGTCGAGAAGCCCAAGGGCATCGACGACGAGACGGCGGAGAAGCTGGCCAAGTCCATGACCGACTTCTTCGGCGACGGCTTCCTGCAGGACGTGGAGATCTGGAAGCACAAGTCCAAGATCGACAACCCGCTGCTCTGCGAGGAGGACGGCCCGGTCTACCAGCTGCGCCGCTGGTACGACCAGTTCTACGTCGACGTCGCCGATATCGACCCGAAGATGGTGCAGCGCTTCGAATTCGAGGTCGACACCACCAAGGCCAACGAGCACTGGGAGGCCGAGGTCGCCGAGAATCTGCGGCGCAAGAAGGAAGAAGAAGAGGCGGCCGGCAAGACGGACCCTGCCGTCAAGCAGGAGGCGGGTGCCTGATGGTCTCCTGGGCGAAAGCACCCGATTTCGCGGACCGCCCGGAACGCCGGGAACAGGTGCGTGCCCAGACGGTCGTCGACAAGCAGCGCTATCTCGAAGACGGCCTGACGCCGGTGGCCTGCCGGGCATGCGGAGTGGAAGTCCTGGTCCGCAAGTCCTCCTCGCACCAGCGCTCGGTGCAGTGGACGGTCAGCCCGGCCGAACACTGCCCGGTCTTCGCGAAGCTGGCCGGGCCGGGGCGGCCGGATCCGTGCCCGGACCTGGAGAAGTCGATCCAGTATGCGATCGATGAGGGCATCCTGGCGATCGACGAGTAGGCAGGCGTGTTGCTCAGGCCCGCCCACCGTATTCGACAGGGATTCGGTGGGCGGGCCTGAACTATTCTTCGTGCAAACCTCCGCGCGAAAGGCGGAAATCGCGCCGAATCAACGAGGTTTGCACGATTTGTTCACCCGGCGATCAGTCCAGCCGGAAGTCCGCGAAATCGAATCCGGGCGCGACCACGCAGCTCACCAGCACATATTCGTCGCCGGCCGGACGTGCGGCCTGGCTGACACCGGCGGGCACTACGGCCTGCAGGAGTTGTCCCCGTTCGACGTCGGGGCCGAGAATCACTTCGTCGCCGCCGATGTTCAGCAGCAGCGGACCACCGCGCTGCCACAGCCAGATCTCGTCCGAGCGCACCGTATGCGGCGCGGAACGTTCGTGCGGCAACAGCAGAAAGTGGATGGCGGTGGCGGACGCACGCGGCCCGTCGTAGCCCTCGGGCTCGAATTCGACCGGGCTGCGGTAGGTTTCGCGGAACCAGCCGCCTTCGGGATGCGGTTGCAGATCCAGCGCCTCGGCCAGCGCGGGTCGTTCGGACATCGTCGCCTCCTGCACAGTCGTCGTCCCCCCGGATTGTGCGCGGCTACGGCCGACGCCGCGAACTCGGCGGCATGGCGCCGGCTCGCTGCCGCGGATCGGCGCAGACGTTCCGGCGGTGGGTCATCGCGCGTCGCGCCCCACGCTGTAGGCCATCGCGACGTGAGTGAACAGAGTGGTGCGCTGTTCTCGGACGGCGGGGTCGTCCGGTTCGAGCAGGCACTGCTGCGAGGTTCCGTCGTGCACCGCGACCACCGCGCGGCCGAGGCCCTCGCGGTCGGTGACGGTGCGTCCGGCGTGGTTCAGCAGCGCCTCCAGGACCGGCAGCAGGGCCGCCACGATGGCGCTCTCCCGCGCGACCATCACCCGCCGCAGCGGCGGATTGCGCAGGGCGTGGGCGGTGAATTCGGCGGTGATGCGAAACCACTTGTCGTCCAGCGGAACCGCCCGCAGCACCTGCTCCACACCGGCGCGCAGATCCTGGACGTCGGCGCCGGTCTCCGACTCGAGCACTCCCGTCAGCTCGCGCAGCATCTCGGCCGAGCGCAGCTCCCACATCGCCAGGAACAGCTCTTCCAGCGAGCTGAAGTTGGAGTAGAACGCACCCCGGGTGAACCCGGCGCGCTCACAGATCTGCTCGACCGTGCAACGACCGAACCCCTCTTCGGCGAAAGCGTCGAAGGCGGCGTCGAGTAACCGCTGCCGAGTTTCGGCCCGCCGCTTGGTCATTCGCGGTTCGCGCGTCGCTACGCCCCTCGGTGCGGCGACATCACCGACGGAAGCGGCCCCTCCCGGCGTTCCCGATTCGGCCGATGCGTCGCGGCGGCGTTGCGATGTCCGGCCGCGCCCGGCCTCGGACGAATTCCGCGCACCGACCGACGTCACGAACGCTTCCTCTCCATGGACACGTGGATACACGAGTGTATCAACCTGTCTGTTCCCGGTCGCCGATCGAAACGACCCGGTCGATCCGCCCGGCCGCACGAACGACCGCGGGCCGCGAACGTCGGAGCGTTCGCGGCCCGCTGAGCCGATTCCGTGCTGCCGTCAGCTGAGGTTGGTGCCCGACCAGCCGAAATTGAAGGTGTGTCCCTTCGAGCTGCACTGCACGGCACCGCGTCCACCGGCACTGCAGGTGGCGCCGCCGTAGTTGATGACGCCGCCGTAGTCGTAGCCGTCGGACGCGGGCCCCGAGTCGATGGAGCGGCTGCCGGCGCGTCCGAGCGGGCCGGTCAGACCGAAGGTCGGATGCGCCGGGAGGAACGGCAGATCGATGGCGACGTTGTTGATGGGAATTCCGAACAGGTAGGCGATTCCGGGGCTGATATCACAGCCCACATCACCGTTCGGGTGCATCGAGCAATTGGCGTATCCGGCACTGAAATACACCGTGTCGCCCACCAGGTAATCCGCCGGATTCTGCACGGTGGGCCCGTTCGCGGCGACGAACGGCTGCGCACCGGCCACCGCCCCACCGGCCATCGAAATCGCGACGGCGGCAACGGATCCACCGATCAACGCCCGCATGTTCACAGCAACTCCTCTATTTGTCCGAACGATTACCCGAGAACAGAATTGCTTGCCGCGCAATGGTACAGCGCGTCCCAGACCCATAATTCGGATCGGTTCGGACCGCACGCGCGTTAACGGCGGAACACGAGAACGGGCCGCGAACGACTCACGTTCGCGGCCCGTCGATCTCGATACGCTCAGGCGGAGGCGGTCTGTTCCCGCTGCAATTCCAGCGCGATGTCGATCAACTGGTCCTCCTGGCCGCCGACCAGCTTGCGCTTACCGGCGCGCACCAGCATTTCGGCCGCCGAGACGCCGTAACGCTCGGCTTGACGCTCGGCGTGCTTGAGGAAGCTCGAGTACACCCCGGCGTAGCCCATCATCAGGGCCTGGCGGTCCAGCAGGCATTCCTGCGGCATCGCCGGGCGCACGACATCCTCGGCGGCGTCGGCGATCGCGAAGAAGTCGATACCGGTCTTGATGCCGATCTTGTCGGCGACGCCGACGAACGCCTCGACCGGGGTGTTGCCCGCACCGGCGCCGAAACGCCGCGCGCTGCCGTCGATCTGCTTGGCGCCGGCCTTCACCGCGTAGATCGAGTTGGCGACGGCGAGGTCGAGGTTCTCGTGGCCGTGGAAGCCGACCTGGGCGTCGTCACCGAGTTCGGCGGCGACCGCGGCGATGCGGTCGGACACCTGGTCCAGCACCAGCGCACCGGCGGAGTCCACGACGTAGACGCACTGACATCCCGCGTCGGCCATGATGCGCGCCTGCTTCGCGAGCACCTCCGGCGGCTGCGAATGCGACATCATCAGGAAGCCGACGGTTTCCATGCCGAGGTCGCGGGCGTAGCCGAAGTGCTGGATCGAGACGTCGGCCTCGGTGCAGTGGGTGGCGATGCGGACGATGGACGCGCCGTTGTCCTGGGAGATCTTGATGTCCTCCTTGACGCCCACGCCGGGCAGCATGAGAACCGCGATCTTGGCCTGCTTCGCGGTCTGCGCCGCGATCGTGATCAATTCCTGCTCAGGGGTTTTGGAGAACCCGTAGTTGAACGAAGAACCACCCAGGCCGTCACCGTGGGTCACCTCGATCACCGGCACGCCCGCGGCGTCGACGGCCGCGACGATATCGCGCACCTCGGTGGCGGTGAACTGGTGACGCTTGTGATGGGAACCGTCGCGCAGCGAGGTGTCGGTGACGCGGACGTCGAGTTCCTGGGAGAACGGCTGCAATACGTAGTTCATGATCTGGTCCCTCCTAGACCCGAGCCGTGAGGATCTGTTCGGCCATGACCTCGCCCACCCGGGTGGCGGCGGCGGTCATGATGTCGAGGTTGCCGGCGTAGGGCGGCAGGAAGTCGCCCGCGCCCTCGACCTCCACGAAGACCGAAACCTTCGCCATCCCACCGGAAATCACGCTCGGCTCGTCGAACTGCGGTTCGTTGAGCAGGCGGTAGCCGGGCACGTACTCCTGGATGTCGGCGACCATCTTGTGGATGGATTCGCTGATCGCATCGGTGTCGGCATCCTCGGGAATGGCGGCGAAGATGGTGTCGCGCATGATCATCGGCGGCTCGGCCGGGTTGAGGATGATGATCGCCTTACCGCGCTTCGCACCACCGATGGTCTCCACACCCTTGCTGGTGGTCTTGGTGAACTCGTCGATATTGGCGCGAGTACCCGGACCCGCCGAGACCGAGGACACCGAGGCGACGATCTCGGCATAGGGCACCTCGACCACGCGCGAGACGGCCGCGACGATCGGAATCGTCGCCTGCCCACCGCAGGTGATCATGTTGACGTTCGGGGTGTCGATATTCGCGCCCAGGTTCACCGGCGGCACGACCGCCGGGCCGACCGCGGCGGGGGTCAGATCCACCGCGCGGATACCGGCCGCCTCGTATTTCGGCGCGTATTCGCGGTGTACGTAGGCCGAGGTGGCCTCGAAGAGCATGTCCGGCTTCTCCGGCAGCGCGAGCAGCCAGTCGGCGCCCTCGTGCGAGGTCTCCAGACCCAGCCCGCGGGCGCGCTTCAGCCCCTCACTGTCCGGATCGATACCGATCATCCAGCGCGGCTCGATCCGCTCCGACCGCAGCAGCTTGTACAGCAGATCGGTGCTGATGTTGCCGGAGCCGACGATCGCGGCTGTCACCTTCCCGTTGTCAGTCACTTGATCTCCCTCAGCTGAATGTCAAACGGACGGAACCGAGTCCAGCGAACTCGGCATGGAAGTCGTCACCCGGGCGGGCGTCGATGGCGCGGGTGCAGGAACCCGGCAGCACGATGTCACCGGCCTTCAACCGCACCCCGAACGAGGCGACCTTGCGGGCCAGCCACGCCACCGCGATGGTCGGATCGTCGAGCACCGCGTCGCTGCGGCCCTGCGCGACGACCTCGCCGTTGCGGGTCAGCGTCGCGTCGATCGCCTTGATGTCCAAGGTATCCGGGGCCACCCGCTCCGGACCGAGCACCCAGCCGGCCGAGGAGGCGTTGTCGGCGATGGTGTCGCACAACGCGATATTCCAGTTCTTGATGCGGGTGTCGATCAGCTCGATCGCGGGGGCGTAGGCCACCGTCGCGGCCAGCACGTCGGCCTCGGTGCACTCCTCGCCGGGCAGATCCGCGCCCAGCACGAAGCCGACCTCGACCTCGACGCGCGGGAACAGGTACTTCGACGTGTCGACCGGAACATCCTCGAACACCTGCATATCGGCGAGCAGATGGCCGTAGTCGGGTTCGTCGACGCCCATCATCTCCTGCATGGCCTTCGAGGAGAGCCCGACCTTGTGGCCGACCACCTTCGCGCCGTCGGCCAGCCGCTGCCGGATGTTGATGAGCTGAATCTCGTAGGCGTCGACCACATCGATCGCCGCATACCGCGTGACCAGCGGATCGATCGGCACCCGGTCTCGTTCGGCGACCGCGAGCTCCGCGGCCAGTTCATTCCGTACCGCGTCGGACAGCACGCTTGTTCCTTCCATTGGGGCGCTCGGTCTGGTGACCAGCCGGTGAGCGGGATACAAACTGAAACGAGTTTTCCTGCATTTTCTCGTGTCAGCAGTCCCATCTGCCAGACCAATATAGACCGAACCTGATCCGATTCTATAACGTGTTCTACATGACTGATCGGGAATACGACGTGGTGGTGGTCGGCAGCGGCGCCGCCGGGATGACCGCCGCCCTCGCCGCCGCGCACCACGGCCTGCGTGCGGTGCTCATCGAGAAGGCCGCACACTACGGCGGTTCGACCGCGCGTAGCGGTGGCGGTGTGTGGATCCCCGGCAACAAGGCGCTCCAGGCGTCCGGCCGGCCCGATGACCGGGAGGAGGCCCGCCGCTACCTGCACAGCATCATCGGTGACGTGGTGCCGAAGGAGAAGATCGACACCTACATCGATCGCGGCGCGGAGGCCTTCGACTTCGTTCTCGATCACAGCCCGCTCCGGATGACCTGGGTCCCCGGCTACTCCGACTACCACCCCGAGGCCCCGGGTGGCCTGGGCTCCGGCCGCTCCTGCGAGCCGAAGCCGTTCGACCTGAAGGTGCTCGGCGCCGAGGCGGCCAAGCTGGAACCGCCGTATGCGAAGGCCCCGCTGAACGTCGTGGTCATGCAGACCGACTTCGTCCGACTGAACCTGATCCGCCGCCACCCGAAGGGCATGATGCGGGCCATGCGCGTCGGCGCCCGCACCTACCTGGCGAAATTCACCGGCAAGCACATCGTCGGCATGGGCCAGGCGATCATCGCCGCGATGCGCAAGGGCCTGATGGACGCGAATGTCCCGGTGCTGCTCGACACCCCGCTGACCAAGCTGATCACCGACGGCGACCGGGTCGTGGGTGTCGAGGCGACCGTCGACGGCGAGCCGACGATCTTCAAGGCCCGCTACGGCGTGGTGCTGGGCACCGGTGGTTTCGAGCACAACGCCGAGATGCGCGAGCAGTACCAGCGCAAGCCCATCACCACCGAGTGGACCACGGGCGCCGCGGCCAACACCGGTGACGGCATCCGGGCCGGTATGGAGGTCGGCGGCGACATCGGATTCATGGAGGACGCCTGGTGGGGGCCGACCATCTTCAAGGGCGGCAAGCCGTGGTTCGCGCTGGCCGAGCGCAATCTGCCCGGCGCGATCATGGTGAACGCCGACGGTAAGCGATTCGGTAATGAGTCCGCTCCTTACGTCGAGGCCGTGCACACCATGTACGGCGGCAAATGGGGTCAGGGTGACGGTCCGGGCGAGAACATCCCGGCCTGGCTGGTATTCGACCAGCGCTACCGCAACCGCTACATCTTCGCCGGGCTGCAGCCGGGCCAGCGCTTTCCGTCCCGCTGGATGGAAAACGACAACATCGTCAAGGCCGACACCCTCGAGGAGCTGGCCCAGCGTCTCGGCGTGCCGGCGGACAATCTCGCCGCCACCGTCGCCCGCTTCAACGCCTTCGCGGAAAAGGGCGTGGACGAGGACTTCGGGCGCGGCAAGAGCCACTACGACCGCTACTACGGCGATCCGACGGTGAAGCCGAACCCGTGCCTGGCGGCCCTCGTGCAGGGCCCGTTCTACGCCGCCAAGATCGTGCCCGGCGACCTGGGCACCAAGGGCGGCCTGGTCACCGACACCGCGGCGCGCGTGCTGCGGGCGGACGGCAGCGTGATCGAGGGCCTCTACGCCGCCGGCAACTCCTCGACCCCGGTCATGGGCCACACCTACGCCGGTCCCGGCGCGACCATCGGACCCGCGCTGACCTTCGGTTATCTGGCGGTCATGGATATCGTCGAGAAGGCGCGCGAGGAGAAGGCCCCCACCGGCGCGGCGAGCAAGTAGAACCGTTCAGTGGGACATCCCCTACCGTGCGCCCGGCCCGGCCGAGACGAATGGAGCCGGGCGCACCGGGGACGCCCTCGGTCGCCGCGGGTGCGATCGCGACGTGGCGGAGTAAGGAAACATCATGCCGATTGACTTGAAAACCGCTCTGGGAGCGGACCTTCCGGCCCAGGAGTTCTCCTGGACGCCGTCGGATGTGCAGCTGTACCACCTGGGCCTGAGCGCCGGTACCCGCTGGACCGATCCGGGTGAACTGCGATATCTCGACGATCGGGAGCCGCAGGTGCTGCCGACCTTCGCGACCGTCGCACCGACGATGCGGGTCACCGAACCGCCGAAGGTGAGCTATCCCGGCGTGGAGATCGACCTGGCCAAGGTCGTGCACGGCAGCCAGGAAATCGTTGTGCACCGGCCGATTCCGGCCGAGGGCAAGGCCAGCAGCACCGGGCGGGTCACCGAGGTGTGGGACAAGGGGTCGGCGGCGGTGATCGCACACGAGACGGTGATCACCGGATCCGACGGGCAGCCGCTGTGGACGGCGCGTTCCTCGATCTTCGCCAAGGGCGAGGGCGGTTTCGGTGGTGAGCGCGGCCCGAGCACCAAGGCCGAACTGCCCGATCGGACCCCGGATTTCGAGGTGCTCACTCCGACACTGCCGCAGCAGGCGCTGCTGTACCGCATGTGCGGTGACCGCAACCCACTGCATTCGGATCCCGAATTCGCCCGCGCCGCAGGCTTTCCCAATCCGATCCTGCACGGCCTGTGCACCTACGGTCTGGTGTGCAAGACCGCGACCGACACCGTGCTGGACTCGGACGCGAGCCGGGTCACCGGCTTCCGGGCGCGGTTCGCGGGCGTGCTGTATCCGGGCGAGACGATCCGGTCGCGGATCTGGCGCGAGGGTGACGAACTCGTCATCGGCGCCACCGCGGTCGAACGCGAGGACGCCCCCGTGCTGAGTGATGTGCGGTTGAGTTTCTCGGCCTGACACCGGCTACCCGCCGCCGAACGAGAAACCGCCCGACCGGCAGTGCCGGTCGGGCGGTTTCGTCCTATCCCGGTTCGCTGATGTTCCGGGCGGTGCCTGTCGGCGTCAGTCCGGGAAGCCGGTGGCGAACAGGCCGGCGATCGCGACGGAACAGATGACAGCGATGATCGGGATAATCCACATGCCATCAGACTACAAGGTGTAGTAGAAAACCACGACATCGCGTAGTAGGGCAAACACCCTGGTTGTGGGGTATATCACGCTCGTTCGACTACGTCGGTTCCGCCGAATCCGGGGCATCCTCGCGCACTGTCAGGCCCTGCACGATCGCGGCGTACAGGACGATGACCAGCACGGGCGCGGCCAGCGGCAGCCAGGCCAGCCGTCCCGGAATCAGCGTTGCGAGCACCGCCGCGGCGGCGAATCCGAGCGCGCCGATCACCGAGGGCAGTGTGGTGGGAACCACACCCGCCGGGGCGTGCAACGTGGCGGTGTTGAGCAGATAGGTGGTGGCGACCAGACCCGTCCCGGCGGCGGCCAGTGCCCCGGTATCGGCCCACGCCAGCGCACCGAGCGCGATCAGCACCGCCACCACCGCGACCGATCGGAACCACCAGCCCGCGACCACCGTCACGAACACCGGAATCGCGGCCCACGGCAGCACGATGCCCACCGCGGTGGCCAGCAGCAGCCCGGACAGCACGGCCAGAAATCTCGTCATCGCTTCACCCGCACCATTCGCCGATGTTCGGGCAGCAGGCGCATCGCCTGGTCGAGGCGAGCCCCCTCGGGCCAGGGCACGATATCCACACCGACCGTGCCCATGTCGCGATACATCGCGGTGCGTTCCAACTGCCACATCCGGGCCAGCGTCGGATCCAGGCCGTCCTTGAACGGCGTGCCGCGCAGCACGTCGACCACCACCACGGCATGTCCGCGTTTGCGCAGGTCGATCAGCGCCAGCGCGAATTCGGTGTCGAGCAGGGTCGAGAACGCGACCACGACCGCGCCGATCGGTACCGCCGAATGCGGGGCCAGCGTGCCGACATTGGGAATGTGCTCGTCGCCCACGCCGAGCACCGTGTCGATGATGCGATAGAACTGGCGGCGTCCGATATCGGGCCGCAGCCAGCGCGGCGCGCGGCCCAGGCACACCACGGCGGTACGGTCGCCCGCCTGCAGCGCGGTCTGCGCGACCTGTGCGGCGCCGCGCACCGTCAGCTCCATCGAATCCGAGGCCGGACCCGGCGCCTGCAGCGAGGTGTCCACCAGCACAACGACATCCGCGGCGCGATTGGTGAGCCGTTGGGTGACGTACAACCGGCCGCGACGCGCACTCACCGGCCAGTTGACGATGCGCAATTCGTCACCGGGAGCGTAGGCGCGAATATCGGCGTATTCCACGCCCGGACCGTGCCGGCGGGTCAGATGGGTACCGATCCGTTCCGGAAGTTCGGTGCGCGGCAGGCGCATTCGCTGTGGGTCCGCGATCGGATATACGTAGACCTCGCCGGCCGCGACACTCGCCGCGGCCTGGGCCAGACCGGCCGGGCTCAATGCCGTCAGCCGCACCGTCACCGGATAGCGGCCCCAGCGCTGCGTGGACAGCGCCAACCGCAGGCCCGCCGGAGCCGGTCCGGAATCGGACGACTCCTCCACGCGCACCTCGAGTCCGTTCGCCTCCTCGGGGCGACAGCGCAGCAGCGCATGCCCCTGTTCGACGAAGGCGGCGACCGCGAGTTCGACCTCCTCGGATTCGAAGCAGCGCAGCACTCCCCCGCCGTCGATCTGAATCCTGGTGCGCGACAACTGAATCGGCGCGGTGGCCAGCACACCCAGCATCGGCGCCGCGAACACCGCCAGCTGCCAGCGCTCCAGCATGATCGCCGGCACCAGCGCGACCGCGGCGGCGACCGCCAGCATGTACACCAGTGGCGCGGGCCGCCAGCGCAGATCGACCTCGCTCGCCGAGGTGGTATCGCGATGTCTCATGTCACCGTCGCGCGCGGTACGGGCAGGCGGCGCAGCAATTCGGAGATGACGTCCTCGCCGCGGATCCGGCGCACCCACATCTCCGGGCGCAGCGTGATCCGGTGCGCCATGGCCGGAACCGCCAGCGCCTTCACATCCTCGGGGATCACGTAGTCGCGCCCCAGCAGCAGCGCCCGGGCCCGCGCCATCTGCACCAGATCCAGTTCGGCGCGGGGGCTCGCACCGACCTCGACCTGCGGATGACCGCGGGTGGCGGCGGCCAGGGCGACCACATACGTCACCACATCCGGGTGGACGGTGACGAATTCGACCGCCTGGCGCATCTCCACCAGACCTTGCGCGTCCACCACCTGGCCCACCTGCGGGGTGACCGCGCCGCGTTCGAGCCGGCGGCGGATCATCTGGGTCTCGTCCTTCTCCGACAGATATCCCAGCCGTAACTGCATGGCGAATCGGTCCAACTGGGCCTCGGGCAGCGGATAGGTGCCCTCGTACTCGATCGGGTTGTCGGTGGCCAGCACGATGAAAGGCTGTGGCAGCGGGAAGGTTTCGCCGTCGATACTCACCTGCCCCTCGGCCATCGCCTCCAGCAGTGCGGCCTGCGTCTTGGGCGGTGTGCGGTTGATCTCGTCGGCGAGCAGCATGTTGGTGAACACGGGCCCGCGGCGGAAATTGAACCGCCCCGAGGCCATGTCGTAGATGGTCGAACCGATGAGGTCCGCGGGCAGTAGATCCGGGGTGAACTGCACGCGCGTGAAGTCCAACCCCAATGCGGTGGCGAAAGATCGGGCGATGAGCGTCTTACCCAAGCCCGGTAGGTCCTCGATCAGGACGTGGCCGCCCGATAGCACCGCGACCATGATCAGCTGCAGCTCATCGCGCTTGCCGACCACGACGCGGGCGATCTCCCGCAGCACCGCATCGGTGCGTTTGATGGTCACATCCAAAGGTGTCGTCATATCCGATCTCGCACTAGTTCCAACCCATTTCACATGTTCTGCAAGCGGCTCACATGCTCTGCAAGCGACGTAGAATCTCGTCCAGTGCGGCCCGGCCCGGCGCGCGCGAGGTCTGATCACGCGGCGACGAATTGGCCGGATCCACCCAGCGCCACAGTTCCGGACCGAACTGCAGCCGTCCGGCGGCCTCGGTGGCCTTGCGGTTCTTCGCGATCCGATGCCCGCTGGACAGTTCGAACTCCTTGGCCAGCAGCGGGCGCAGATAGCGATCCCAATCGGCCCGGGTGCCGTCGGCACGGGTCGCGAGCATCTGCGCCCGCGCGTGCCAGCGACTCAGCATTTCGGCCGGGCCGTTCTCGAAGTCGTGGTCGTCGAGGTCGCGGGCCTGGGCCCGAGAACGCTCGACCAGCGACCACAGCAGTAGTGCCAGGGCCCCGAGTACCGGCACCCCGACCAGAATCGGCAACATCTCGCGCTGGTTGCTCAGGCCGACCAGCTCGATCAGCGCGATCATCAGCACCGCGCCGACCACGATCGTCATCCGGGTCACAGCCGCGCCCCCTGCAGATCCGCCAGCACGATGCGCAGCAGTTGTTCGGCGCGCATGCGCTGCCATTCCAGGATCGAATGCGGGCTGAACCGGGCCTCCTCGAACAGCGTCACGAGTTCGCGGGCCGAGGCGTCGTGCAGGACACCCCGATCGAAGGCCCGGGCCAGCACCTCCGAGGGGGTATCGGAGATCAGTGGCGCCACCTCGCGAGCCTGCGCCAGACCGCTTTCCATCGCGACGTAGCAGGCGATGATCGCGGCGCGCGCGTCCTTGCCCGAGGCCATCATCGCGGCCAGGCCCATCTCGGCGACCTGCGCCAGCGAGACCGGCGCATCGGCGGCCACGGGTGGGGGCAGCAGCGCCGGCGCGCCCCGGCGGTCCCGAGCGCCGAAGGCCACCACGCCGAGACCGAGGATCGCGACCGCCACCAGCACCGCGGCGCATGCGCCGACGAACAGCAGAGCGTGACCGCTCAGCTCCGGGCTGCCGGAGAACGGCTGGGTGGTCGGCGGCGCGGTGGTTTCGGGCTGCTGTGCGGTGGCGGGCGGATTCGATCGCGGCGCGGCGGCTTCCTCGCGCCCGCCGGCGAGCAGATACACCGCCCAGACGATCGCGGTCAGCACGGCCGCGACCGCGGTGCCGATGAGGACCACGATCCCGAACCGGCCCAACCGGAACGGCTGCCGCTTACGGTCACGGTCGACCTCGGCCATCGCCAGCGGCAGGTGGTGCTGGCTGGTCAGTACCCCGGCCAGCAGGATCACCACCGACACCAGCGACAGCACCGGCATGAGTGCCACCGTCACCGCCGAGGGCGGAGACGGTGCATGCGGACCGCCGGTACCCGGCAGGTATCCGCGCAGCGCGAAGACGACGCACGCCATCAGTGCGATCAGCCCGATCGCGCGTGGTATCGCCGTTCTCACCCCGGCCACGGGCCTCTCCCAGAAAACATCCGAACTGCACAAACAGGCACATCGTTACATGCCGAACGGTCCGTGAGGAGGGAAATCGTGACACCGGACGGTGACCGATCCGGTCTATGCCCCTAGCCGCCAGTTGACAGCCGAAGAAACTGTGACCGCGCACAGCATTCGGGCTCGTCGACGGCACGTCCGTCCAAACGAACGCACTTCACTTCGGTGGACGCCGACGGGTGCTCGGTCACCGCGCTCCGCGACTCGGCCGACTCGACGACGCTCGCCGGGCGAGCGCCGGGCAACCGGCCCAGCCGGCTCGCGGTGCGGTCCAGATCCGGGGCGGCGGCGACGTCGCGGATCAACTCCGGCAGCGGAACCTCGGCGTAGAGGGTGAGTGCCAGATCGGCGTCGTAGAGCACGTCGACGAGGTTGACGAACCGCGTCACCGCGTCGACCGGTACCCGCCGCAGCGGCGGCACCGCGCACAGGACCCAGCGCCGGTAGGTGTGGGTGAGGGTCAGGAAGTCGATGGCCGACAAGGGCGTCGCGCAGATCTCGTCGAAGTCGACCACCAGCAGGTCCGCCTCCACGGTTCGTGCTCGGAGCAGCAGGTGCGCGATCGGCACCTCGGCCGGCCGGTCGGCGCCGGACCGGCGCCCGCGCACATAGCGCCCGCTCGCGAATCCGGTCCGCGGATGGTCCCCGCGGGCACGGTAGTCCTGCGGGCCGTCGACCGCGAGCACGGCCAGATGCGCACGCAGCAGGGCGATGGCAGGTTCGAATTTCGCGTGCGTCAGCGGATTGGGCAGCAGCTCCTCGGGCGGATAGTTCGAGGTCGCCACCAGCACGATGCGGCGCGCGAACAGGGCCTCGAGCAGGCGGGTGATCAGCATGGCGTCGCCGACGTCGTGCACGTGGAATTCGTCGAAACAGATCAGTTCGGTGTCGCCGAGTACTGCGTCCAGCGCGGCCGGCAGCGCGCCGGATTCGGCGATCGCCGTATGAAGCCGGGCGAAGAACTGGTGAAAGTGGAAGCGGCACTTACGTGTCGAATCCACCCGATCGAAGAACTCGTCCATGAGCATCGTCTTGCCGCGCCCGGGACGACCGTGCAGATAGACCCCGCGCGGGACCGGCCGCGGGAACGACCACCGGCGCCGGCCCCATCGCCGGGCCACCGTGGCCAGTGCCGCCGCGGCTGTGCGCTGAGCGTCATCGAGAACCAGTCCGTCCACGGTCTCCACCCTCCTGAGAGCTCTACATCCGTAGAGCGCCTCTACACTTGTAGAGGATGATCCCGTGGGAAACGAGAGAAGGTGACGATGTCCACACGTCCAGCGGGTGAGGTAGGTGCGACGGACCGGCGCGGACTCATCGTCGGCACGGCGATCGACCTGATCGCCCGCCAGGGGCTGCGGGCGCTGACTCATCGGGCGCTCGATACCGAGGCCGGCTTGCCGGCCGGGTCTACCTCGTACTACTTCCGCACCAAGCGCGCACTGATCGAGGCGATCGTCGACGCGATCACCGAGCGCTCGCGCACCGATTTCCGCGCCGCCGACCTACCGGCCTCCGGCCCGGACGACATCGCCGCCGCGGTCGCCGCGTGGCTGGACAACCTCCTGGCGCAACGCCGTAACCATCTGATCGCCCGCCACATGCTGATCACCGACCTGCTCGGCGACCCCGACCTGCATCCCCGCCTGGTCGCGAGCCTGTTCTCCCATCGGCACGCCCGTGAGCTGTTCCGCGCGCTGGGCGCCACCGACCCCGACACGGCCGCGTCCGATTACATCGCCGTCATCGAAGGCTTGGTCTTCGACCGATTCGCCGGTGCGCGAACAGGTTTGGCGGCCGGAACAGCGCGGAGTGTCGAACAGCTGGCCCGCCCGCTGCGGGCCCACTTGCGCGTGGGGTCCGGATAACCGCGATGAGCCATCGGTCGATCCGCATCGGGGTTGCCCCACGGGCGCCCGGATCAGGCCGCGGTCAGTACCAGTCCGGAGGTCGGCACACCGGTGCCGGCGGTGACGACGATGTTCTCCACGCCCTCGACCTGGTTCACCGAGCTGCCGCGGATCTGGCGCACTCCCTCGGCGATGCCGTTCATCCCGTGGATGTAGGCCTCGCCCAACTGGCCGCCGTGGGTGTTGAGCGGCAGCCGGCCGCCGATTTCGATCGCCCCGTCGGCCACGAAATCCTTGGCCTCGCCGCGACCGCAGAAGCCCAGCTCCTCGAGCTGCATCAGCACGAACGGAGTGAAGTGGTCGTAGAGAATGGCCGCCTGCATATCCTCCGGCCGCAGTTCGCTCTGCGCCCACAGCTGGTCGCCCACCAGGCCCATTTCCGGCAGGCCGGTCAGGGCGTCGCGGTAGTAGCTGGTCATCACGTACTGGTCCGCACCCGACCCCTGGGCCGCACCGGCGATCAGCGCGGGCTTGTTCGGCAGGTCCCGGGCGCGCTCGGCACTGGTGACCACGATGGCCACCCCGCCGTCGGTCTCCTGGCAGCAATCCAGCAGATGCAACGGTTCGGCGATCCAGCGCGAGGCCTGGTGGTCGTCGAGCGTGATCGGCTTGCCGTAGAAATGCGCCGCCGGATTCACCGCCGCGTGCTTGCGGTCGGCGACCGCCACCCGGCCGAAATCCGCACTGCTCGCGCCGTATACGTGCATATAGCGCCGGGCCACCATGGCGACCTGCGCGGCCGGCGTGCCCAGGCCGTGGGTGTAGGAGAATGCGTTGTCCACACCCGACGAGCTGGGATTGCCGGTCGCCAGATGAGTGGCGAACTGCCCGAAGCGATTTCCGGACCGCTCGTTGAACGCGCGGTAGGCCACCACGACATCCGCGACTCCGGTGGCGACCGCCATGGCGGCCTGCTGCACGGTCGCCGCCGCCGCGCCGCCGCCGAACGGGATGTTGCTGAAGAACTTCAGGCTCGGGATACCGGTGGCCCGCGCGACCGCGGCCTGGGTGTTGGTATCCATGGTGAAGGTCGTCAGGCCGTCCACATCGGCGGGCGTCAGGCCGGCGTCGGCGAGCGCGGCGGTGACGGCCTCGGCCGCCAGGCGCAGCTCGCTGCGGCCGGAGTCCTTGGAGAAATCGGTGGCGCCGATGCCGACGATGGCGGCGCGGCGGCTCAGACCCGTCACTGGCGTGCCTCCTGCAGGGAGATAACGGCTTTCGCCGTGATGTGGTCGCCGAGGCTGTCCTTGCCGACCACGTCGATGGTGATGTCCGCGCCGTCCACGGCCGCCACGGTTCCATTGAGCGTCAGGGTGTCGCCCGCGTACAGCGGCACCCCCAGGCGCAGGGCGATGGATTTCACCACCGCCCCCGGCCCCGCCCAATCGGTGACGAAACGCTGCACCAGACCGGTGTCGGTGAGGATGTTGACGAAAATGTCCTTGGACCCGCGCTCCACGGCCTTGTCGCGGTCGTGGTGCACGTCCTGGAAGTCGCGGGTGGCCAGGGCGGTGGAGACCACGAACGTCGGGTCGGCGTGAATCACCAACTCGGGCAGAGTGGTTCCGACCTGCACGGCGGTCGGCTGAATCGTGGATGTCATCGCACGGCCTTCCAGTAGGGCACGGTGTTGTCGTCGTCGAGCTGCTGGAAGCCCACTTCGACGGGCAGGCCCACCTCGACCTCGGCGGGGTCGATGCCGCGCAGCTCACCGAGCATGCGCACGCCCTCCTCGAGTTCGACCAGAGCGACGACGTACGGCACCTGACGGCCGGGCACCTTCGGCGCGTGGTGCACCACGAAACTGAAGACGGTGCCGCGACCGGAGGCCACCACGTAGTCGGACTGTTCGGTGTGGTCCTTCCACAGCGCCGGAACCGGCGGATGCTGCAACGATCCGTCCGGGCGCTGCTGGATCCGCAGCTCACCGAGTTTTGTTCCGGCCCAGAAGAATTCGGTGTCCTTGGACACGGTGGGCCGGACCCGCTTCGCCAGATCCTCCGCCGACTCCTCGCCGGGTTCGGTAGCGGCCGGCTTCGCCGTGCCGGGTGCGAACTTCAACATCCGGAACAACATCTCGGTGACGGGTTCGTCGTCGACGTACCAGGTCAGCAGATAGGTCGCGAACCAGCCCTCGCCGAGGCCGGTTCGCTTGGGCCCCACCAGTTCTCGCAGTCTGGTCCGCGCCACCGGACGCTCGCCGGGGCGCAGGTAGCGGTGGTAGGTCTGCTCACAGTTGGTCGCCACCACCGAGGTGTAACCGGCGGCGTCGAGCAGATCGTTGACCGCGTTCATCGGGTCGTCGGCGGGCCGTGAGCCGTGCAGACCGGGCATGGTCCACACCTGGGCCATGGCCGGCGGTGCGACGATGCCGGGATGTCCGGCGGCGCGGGCGGCCTCGTCGTCGACGTAGATCGGGTTGGCGTCGCCCAGCGCCTCGACCCAGTTGTTGATCATCGGCTGGTTCACCGGGTCGCGGCCGAGGCGCGGAGCGGACTCGCCCAGCTGCTGGATCTTCTCGCCGGCGGCGCGGATCTCTTCCGCCGTCATGGTTTCCGACACGCGAAAACTCCTATCTCGGTACGCGGGGCAGGCGCAGGCCCATCTGCGCGATCAGTTCGCGCATGACCTCGTTGACGCCGCCACCGAAGGTCACGACCAGGTTCTGCTTGGTGCGTTTGTCCAGCCAGGTCAGTAGTTCCGCGGTGACCGGATCGGCCGGATCGCCGAAGCGCCCCACGATCTCCTCCGCCAGCCGGCCCGCCTCCTGCAGCGCCTCCGTGGAGTACACCTTGGTCGCCGAGGCGTCGGCGATCACATCCCGCTGGTCGGAATCGGGGCGCTCCATATTCGAGGCGACCTGCCAGTTCAGCAGTTCGTTGACCCGCACCATGGCGTGCAGGCGGCCCAGCGCGCGCCGCACCTCGGGCTCCTCCAGGACACCCTGGCGCCGCGACCAGTCACGTACCCGCTCGTAGAGCTGCTCGATCTTGCCGGACGGTCCCAGGCTGACCCGCTCGTGATTGAGCTGGGTGGTGATGAGCTTCCAGCCGCCGTTCTCCTCCCCGACCAGCATTTCCGCCGGCACGCGGACGTTGTCGAAGTAGGTGGCGTTGGTGTGATGCGCGCCGTCGGCGGTGATGATCGGCGTCCACGAGTAGCCGGGATCGGTGGTGTCCATGATCAGGATCGAGATGCCCTTGTGCCGGGACTCGACCGAACCCGTGCGCACCGCGAGCCAGATGAAATCCGCCTCGTGCGCTCCGGTGGTGAACACCTTCTGCCCGTTGACGATCCAGTCGCCGTCGGCGTCGCGCACCGCCGAGGTCCGCAGCGCGGCCAGGTCGGTGCCGGCGTCCGGCTCGGAATATCCGATGGCGAAATGGATGTCGCCGGTGAGGATTCCGGGCAAGAACTTGCGCTTCTGCTCGTCGGTACCGAACGACTGCAGCGCCGGGCCGACGGTCAGCAGCGTCACCAGCGGCACCGGCACATCGGCGCGGACCGCCTCGTTGTAGAAGATCTGCTGTTCCAGCGGGCCGAAGCCCTGGCCGCCGTACTCCTTCGGCCAGCCCACGCCCAGCCACCCGTCGCGGCCCATCCGCTTGACCACCGCGCGGTAGGCGTCGCCGTGGCGGTTCACCGCCATCTCGGCCTCCTCCTCGGGAGTGACGAGATCGGCGAAGTAGGCGCGTAATTCGTCGCGCAGCTTGTGCTGTTCAGCGGTCAGATCGATGTACATCTGGCTCCCAACCGGTCCAGCCGGAACGACGCACCGCCGAGCCAGCGGGCGATGTCCTTGGCTTGTGAGTAGTAGCGGTGCAGCGGGTGAGTCACATCGACGCCGATGCCGCCGTGCAGGTGATGGCACCGCTGCATGGCCGCCGGCAGCTCGGAGGCCACGCAGAACGCCAGCACATCGAGGTCGTCATCGACACGTTCCAGGTGCTTGTCACCACTGTAGTTCTCGCCGCCGAAGGTTTGCGCCAGCGACCAGTTCGCGGATGTCGCGGCCACCTGCAAGGCGCGCGAGACCACGTAGACGTCGGCGATTTCCTGTGCGACAGCCTGGAATTCGGCCAGCGGGCGGCCGAACTGCTGCCGGGTCCGCAGGTGTTCCGAGGTCAGCGCCAGCACGCCTTTGAGCAAACCGTCGGCGACCGCCCCGAGGGTGGCCAGGGCGATGCGGTGCAGGTCCTCCAGTGGGATATCCAGCAGTTGCGCCGCCGGAATCACCGTGTCGTCGAAGGCCACCGAGAATTCCGGCGCGCCCGTGGAACTCGGGCTCTCGGTGCGGGTGATGCCGTTCGCGTCACCGTCGACGACCGCGATACCGCGATCGGTCGGCACCAGAATCCACTGTGCCTGTTCCGCGTACGGCACCGCGATCTTGCGGCCGGTGATCCGCACCGAATCGCCGTCGGCCACCGCCTTCGTCTGCGGTTCGGCGACGAACGGGGCGCCCGGTTCGTGCAGTGCCGCGGTCAGGATCGCGCCCTTGGCGACGGCGGGAAAGACCTTGGCCGCCAAGTCGTCTCCGACATGGCCGACCAGCGGCAGTACGCCGAACCCGAGGGTCGACAGTGCCGGCACCGCCACCGCGTCGGTCGCGAGTTCGGTCAGCAGGGTCGAGACCTCGAGCAGTCCCATCCCGTCGCCGCCGTGCTGTTCCGGCAGCGGCAGCGCCAGCAGCCCGCTGTCGACCAGCGCGGGCCACAACGCGAGATCACGCGCGCTGTCGTGTTCGAGCAGGCTCACGACGACTTCGGCGACCGCGTCCTGACTCTCGTCTCTGGTGAAGTCCAATTCTTTTGCTCCCTGTCGGATGTGGGCTGCTCTGGTGGCCACTGCCCTGCGGTATCAGCCCTTCGATTCGCGCGGCAGCCCGAGAATCCGCTCACCGGCGACGGTCAGCAGGATCTGTTCGGTGCCGCCGGCGATCGACAGACAGCGAGTGAGCAGGAATTCCTTCACCACGTCGGTATCCAGCGCACCGGCCGTGCCGGACAGTTCGACCGCGAATTCGGCCACTGCCTGCCGGTGCCGGACGCCGACCAGTTTGCGGACGCTGCTCTCCGCCGCGGGGTCACCGCCGGACAGCAATTTCGCGGCCGCACGCGCCTCCAGCAACGTGCCGGCCACCGAATCGGCGACCAGCGCGCCCAGGCGATCGGCGACCACCTCGGCACCCGGGCCCGCGGTGGGAGCTGCGGCGATCAGGGCCTCGAGCTCGTCGCCGATTCCCTTGCCGCCCATGGCCACTCGCTCCGCCGAGAGCGTGGACCGGGCGATCCGCCAGCCGTTGCCGAGCTCTCCCACCAGGCAGTCGTCGGGGACGAACACGTCGTCGAGGAAGACCTCGTTGAAGCGCGCCTCCCCGGTGATCTCCACCAGCGGCCGGATCTCGAGCCCCGCACTCTTCATGTCGACCAGGAAGTAGCTGATGCCCTTGTGCTTCGGCGCGGCGGAATCGGTGCGCGCCAGACAGATTCCCCACGTGGCACGGTCGGCGAGCGAGGTCCACACCTTCTGGCCGCGCAGCTTCCAGCCGCCCTCGACCCGCTCGGCGACGGTGCGCAGCGCCGCGAGATCGGAGCCGGCGCCCGGCTCCGAGAACAGCTGGCACCAGATGACCTCACCGGTCAGCGTGGGCAGCGCGTAGCGCTCGATCTGCTCGGGCGTACCCCACTGCAGCAGGGTCGGAATCGCCCAGTTGGCGATCGCCAGATCCGGCAGCTCGATTCCGGCCTTACGGATCTGATCCTCGATGAGACTGCGCTGAATCGGGTCGGCGTCGCGACCGTAGGGAGCCGGCCAGTGGCAGGCCAGTAGTCCCGCCTCGGCCAGTGCGCTGCGCTGCTCTCCGGCGGGCAGCGCGGCGATACGGGCCAGGTCGGCGGCCAGCACGGTCCCCTCGGCCGTGTCCAGACCCGCTGCCTCCCATGCCGATCCGCCTTCGGCGTCACCGAGGTCGACAGAGACGTTGCGCCGCACTCCGGCATGCGTCAGCTTCGCCACCTCGGCCCGCCAGTGTGCCGAGCCGCCCAGCAACGCCCGCAGCGCGGTCGCGCGCCGCAGGTACAGGTGCGCGTCGTGCTCCCAGGTGAAGCCGATACCGCCCAGCACCTGGATGCAGTCCTTGGCGTTCTCCACGGCGGCGTCCAGCGCGATCGCCATCGCGACGGCGGCGGCCAGTCGCAGTTCGCCACCACCCGCGTCGGTAGCTCCCGCGGCGGTCGCCGGATCGGCCGCTGCCGCCGCGTCCGCCGCCACGGCGCGGGTCTGTTCGGTGCGGCACAGCATCCAGGCGCAGATGTGCTTGATCGCCTGGAATTCGCCGATCTTGCGGCCGAACTGCTCCCGGACGTTGGCGTAGTCGACCGCCGTCTCCAGGCACCAGCCCGCGATCCCCGCGGCCTCGGCCGCGATCAGCGCGGCCACGAGATCGCCCACCGCGTAGGGCGGTTCGAAGATGTGCCCGGCCGGCACCGCGACGCCTGCGCAGACCACACGGGCCAGCGGAGTGCTGGGGTCCAGGGGCTCGAGCGCCTCGACCGTCACGCCCGGCGTGCCCGCCGGCAGCAGGCACCACAGCTCGCGGTCGCCGGAGCGTACCGCCAGCAACAGCGCGGTCTGCTCGTCGGCGCCGAGCACGGTCTCCCAGGTGCCGGTCACTTCCAGCGCGTCGGTTGCGTTGTGCGACAGCACAACAGGCTCGCCCAGGGCGATACCGCAGGGCGTATCCTCGTCGAGGGTGTCGCCGGCAACGAGGCCGGCCAGCGCGGTAGCCGTCACCGGTCCGCCCACGAGATCATGCGCCGCCTGCTCGATCAGCACGGCCAGATCGCTCACGCAGCCGCCCGCGCCGCCGGCCTCCTCGGGGACCGCGACGCGGAAGATGCCGAGGCCCACCAGGCCCGGCCAGAATTCACGCCAGTACCCCGGCGCGCCACTGCGCATTGTTGCAATCGGGTGCACCGCTGCGGCCCATCCGCGCATCGACTCCTGGACGGCTTTATGCTCGTCAGTGGTGGCGATGGTCACACTCCATACCGCCTTTCCGGCGTGACTCCCACACCTAGAACATGTTCTAATGTGACGGTCGGGCGTAAGTCAAGGGGCGTCCGTCGCCGCCGCTGAACTACGCTCGTCGGCCACCGGAACCGACGTGCGTGCAGGAAAGGACTTTCACGAATGGCCAGTCCCTCCCGAGAGCAGGCAGCCGACTCGGGTGCGCAGAACGGAGCCCGCAATCGCGCGACGGTCAGCACCCTCAGCGAGGACGAGCTGAGCTCGGCGGCCCAGCGCGAACGGCGCAAGCGGATCCTCGACGCCACCCTCGCGCTCGCCTCCAAGGGCGGTTACGACGCGGTGCAGATGCGCGCGGTCGCCGAACGCGCCGACGTCGCGGTCGGCACGCTGTATCGGTACTTCCCCTCGAAGGTGCATCTGCTGGTCTCGGCACTGGCCCGGGAATTCGAGCAGTTCGACAGCAAACGCAAGCCGCTGGCCGGGCAGACCCCGCAGGAACGCATGCACGTGATGCTGACCCAGGTCACCCGCGCCATGCAGCGCGATCCCCTGCTCACCGAGGCCATGACGCGAGCGTTCATGTTCGCCGACGCCTCCGCGGCCGCCGAGGTCGACCGGGTCGGCAAGGTGATGGACCGCTTCTTCGCGCGGGCCGTGAACGAGGGCGAGCCCACCGAGCGCGATCTGGCCATCGCCCGCGTCATCAGCGACGTGTGGCTGTCGAATCTGGTGGCGTGGCTCACCCGGCGCGCCTCGGCGACCGATGTGGCCGAGCGCCTCGACCTGACCGTCGACCTCTTGCTGGGCGAAAAGTCCTGAGCGCGCGGCAGGGAGCGGATTGCCGGACAATGTAGGTCCGGCGTTCGAAACCTGCCTGGCGAGCTCGTGTAAACAGCACGTATCACTGCGCCAACACGCGGGCAAACCTGACCCAGTAAAGTTTCTCGCGCCCTGAAAAATCTCCTCCGATCACTAGGTTGGATGCGTGAGCGCACAGGATCTGCCACACGAACTTCGCCGTGCCTTGTCGGCCGTAGCCCGCGTGCCGCGGCTATTGGTCGCTTCGGACTACGACGGGACAATCGCGCCCATAGTCTCCGATCCGGCAAAGGCCTATCCCCATCGGGAATCGGTCAGCGCATTGCGTGCGCTCGCCGGCCTGACGACCACTACCGCGGCCGTCATCTCCGGCCGCGCGCTGCGAGATCTCGCGGCGCTTTCCCGGCTTCCCGTCGAGGTGCAGTTGATCGGAAGCCACGGCTCCGAATTCGATGTCGGATTCGTGCACGCCATCGACAACGACGCCAAGCAGTTGCTGACCGAGGTGCGCCACGCCCTGGCCGCCATCGCCGACGACAATCCCGGCGTCACCGTCGAGGCCAAGCCGGCCAGTATCGCGCTGCATGTGCGCAACGCCACTCCCGAGGTGGGCCGGCGTGCGCTGCAGCAGGCCCGGCAGGGTCCGGCGAGCTGGGTCGGCATCCAGGTCACCGAGGGCAAGGCGGTCATCGAACTGGCCGTCATCCAGACCGACAAGGGCGCGGCTCTCGACATCATCCGCCATCAGGAGGGCGCCTCGGCCGCCGTCTTCTTCGGTGACGACGTCACCGACGAGAAGGCCTTCGCGCGGCTGTCGGGTCCGGACATCGGCATCAAGGTGGGCGACGGCGAGAGCCTCGCGGAGTACCGGGTGCCCAGCACCGAGGAGGTCGCCAAGGCTTTGGCGTTCCTGCTCGAGGAGCGCCGTACCTGGCTGGCGGGTGCGTCGGCGCCGCGCATCGAGCGGCTGACCATGCTGGCCTCGCCGCGCTCCAAGGCGCTGCTCACCCCCGACGGGACCGTCAGCTGGTTCTGCCATCCCGAGCCGGATTCGGCGGCGGTCTTCGCCCATCTGCTGGGCGGCCCGGCTGCCGGACATTTCACCATCGCCCCCGAGCGTCAGAGCCTGCCGCTGTCCCAGCGCTACGTCGACGGCACTATGACCGTCGAAACCCGTTGGTCCAGTTTGAAAATCGTCGACTACCTGCCGCACGACGTCGCGCTGGAACGCACCGATCTGACCCGCGTGATCACCGGTGACGCGCGCGCGGTGGTCACCTTCGCACCCCGCCCGGAGTTCGGGCAGGTGCCGGTGACGCTGGTCCGCGAACCGGCCGGCCTGCGCGTGCACGGCACCAACGATCCGATCGTGCTGCGCTCCCCCGGCGTGCAGTGGGAGATCTCCGAAGAGGGCATCCACCACGTCGCCCGCGCGGTGGTCGACCCTTCGCAGGGGCCGATCGTGCTCGAAATGCGCTGCGGCACCTCCGATCTCGCCCCAGCGATGGTCAGCGAGGCGGATCGGCGCAACGAGGCCGAGCGGTACTGGCGCGACTGGGCCGCCGATCTGAACCTGCCGCCGCTGAAGCCCGATCTGATGAAGCGTTCGGCGCTGACCCTGCGCGGGCTGGTACACGCCCCGTCGGGGTCGATTCTGGCCGCGGCCACCACCTCGCTGCCCGAGGACATCGGCGGCGTCCGCAACTGGGACTACCGCTACTGCTGGCTGCGCGACGCCTCGCTCACCGCGCACGCCCTGGTCACCCTGGGCTCGCTGGCGGAGGCCGAGGATTTCCTGGCCTGGACGCACCGCGTGCTCGAGACGCTGGCCGGACCGGAACGCCTGCACCCGCTGTACACGCTCTACGGCGAGACGCTGCCCCCGGAGGCCGTGCTGGATCAGCTGCCCGGTTACGCGGGCTCGCGGCCGGTACGCGTGGGCAACGCGGCGAATATGCAGGTCCAGCTGGATGTGTTCGGCCCGATCGTGGATCTGATCGCGGCCCTGGCCGAGGCTCGGGAGGGCAAGGGCATTCTCGACCCGGCCAAGGCACTGCCCGACCGCGACTGGGAACTCGTCGAGGCCATGGTCCAGGCTGTCCAGCGCCGCTGGCGCGAACCGGACCACGGCATCTGGGAGATCCGTGGCAACCCGCGTCACCACGTGTATTCGAAGGTGATGGGCTGGCTGACGGTCGACCGGGCTTTGAAGCTGGCCGAGCGGTTCGACCGCGGCATCGACCCGGTGTGGGTCGAACTGCGCGAGACCATCGCCGACGAGGTCAAGGCCAAGGGCTGGAACGAGCAGGTGCAGTCCTACACGGCCGCCTACGACGGCACCGATCTGGACGCCGCGACCCTGCACATCGGCCTCAGCGGACTGATCGAACCGTCGGATCCGCGCTTCGCGGCCACGGTCGTCGCCACCGAGGCCGAATTGCGCAGCGGCTCGACGGTATACCGCTATCACCACGACGACGGCCTGCCCGGCGGTGAGGGCGGCTTCCACCTGTGTGCCGCCTGGCTGGTGGAGGCCTACCTGCTGATCGGCAAGCGCGAGGACGCCGAGGCGCTGTTCGCCCAGCTGGTGGATGTCGCCGGCCCGACCGGACTGCTCAGCGAGGAGTACGACCCGGTCGCCGAACGGTCCCTGGGCAACCACCCGCAGGCCTACAGCCATCTGGGTCTGCTGCGCTGCGCCCAGCTGCTGAGCCAGCCGGTAGCGGCCATGGTGCAGTAGCCACCGGTCGGCGGATTCCCGTTCCAGGGCCCGCGGTCGCTCGGATCGAGCGGTCGCGGGCCCTGTTCGTGGTGCGGTTCACATCCCGGCCGGTCCGATCGATGGGGTCCGGGCCCGCCACATACGCTACATTTAAATGGAAATCGTTTCCGTTAAGAGCTCGTGTGCAGGAGTACCCCGCGTGATCAGAAGTTTCGCCGCTCGAATCGCTGTCGTCACGCTGGGGATCACCACCGCGGTCACGCTGGCCGCCTGCTCGGGATCGTCCTCGGATTCGGGGAAGCCGAAAATCGTCGCCTCCACCGATGTCTGGGGCAGCGTCGCGGCGGCGGTCGGGGGTCCCGATGTCGAGGTGAAGTCGATCATCGACAGCCCGGCCGTGGACCCGCACTCCTACGAAACCAGCCCGACCGATGCCGCCGCGATCCGCGATGCCGCGCTGGTGCTCTACAACGGCGGCCACTACGACGAATTCGCCGAGAAGGCGGCCGCGGGGCGCGGCAAACCCAGCATCGCCGCGTTCGACCTGCGCTCGACGCCGAACGACGAGAACGAGCACGTCTGGTACGACATGAAGACCGTCGACGCCGTGGCCGGGCGGATCGCCGACGAACTCGGCCGCATCGATCCCGAGCACAAGCAGGCCTTCACCGATCGCGCCGCCGGATTCCGCGCCCAGCTGGCGAACATCTCCGCGATCACCGCGAAAGCCGCGGCCGCCCACCCGAAGACGCCGGTACTGCAGACCGAACCGCTCGCGCACTATCTGCTGCTGGCCGCCGACACCGACGACCGCACCCCGCACGCCTTCGAGGAGGCGATCGAACAGGGCACCGATCCCTCGCCGGCGGATCTGGCGGCGGTGCGAGAGCTGTTGACCGGCAAGCAGGTTCGCGCGCTGGTCTACAACATCCAGACCGAGGACAAGACCACGAAGGATGTCGCCGCGACCGCGAAATCCGCGGGTGTGCCGATCGTCGAGGTCACCGAAACCCTCCCGGCGAACACCGATTTCGTGAAGTGGCAGACCGACAACGCGACGGCACTGGCCGCCGCGCTCGGCTGAGGGAGGTAGTGATGGCGGGACGCACCCGAACCGAAGCGCCGGAATCCGCCGGCAGCGGAGCCGACGCACTCTCCGGCGACGGCCACACCGATAGGGACGGCGACCAGCGGACCCGGCCGACCGCCGACGAATCCCCGGATACGGCGGCCCGGCCCGGCTCTGTCGCGAGCACGCCCCGTTTCGACGGCGCGGAGTGCGCGTTCTGCGAGGAGACCGGCGAGGCGGCGACGATTCCCGCGACCACATCAGCGGCGGCCACGGCGGCACCCGCGGTATCGCTGCGGGGTGCGAGCCTGGCGTTCGGGCCGCGCACGCTCTGGCAGGGCCTCGATCTCGACGTCGCGCCCGGCGAATTCGTCGCGGTGCTGGGACCCAACGGATCCGGTAAGACCTCGCTGCTGCGGATGCTGCTGGGGCAGCTCGCGCCGAGTGCGGGGACGGTCGAGGTGAGCGGGGCGCCCGCCCGGCTGGGCAATCCGCGTATCGGCTATGTGCCACAACAGAAGACGATCGATGCCGGTGTGCAACTGCGCGGGATCGATCTGGTCGGGCTGGGCGTGGACGGGCATCGCTGGGGGCTGGGCGGGCGCGGCCGGGGCGAGCGCCGGCGCCGGGTCGCCGACGCCATCGCCCAGGTCGGAGCCGAGCATTTCGCGAACGCACCGCTGGAATCGCTGTCCGGCGGTGAGCAGCAACGCTTGCGGGTGGCGCAGGCACTGGCCGGTGATCCGCGCGTGCTGCTGTGCGACGAACCGCTGCTGAGCCTGGATCTGGCCAATCAGCGGCTGGTGTCCGAACTCATCGATCGCCGCCGCCGCACCCACGACACCGCGGTGCTGTTCGTGACGCACGAGATCAATCCGATTCTGCCGCTGGTGGATCGGGTGCTGTATCTGGTGGAGGGCAGGTTCCGGATCGGCACGCCCGACGAGGTGATGACCTCGGATGTGCTCTCGGAGCTCTACGGCACCGAGGTCGACGTGCTGCGCGTCCGCGGCCGGCTGGTGGTCGTCGGCACCGGCGACGAAATCGATGCACTGGGCACCCACCACACCGAGGGAGCCGGCGAATGAACGAGAAACTTTCCGACGTCCTCACCAAGATGCTGGATCTGCACACCACCGCCGACCTGCTGTCCTACGACTTCGTGCAGCAGGCGGTGCTCGCGGCCGCCCTGCTGGGACTGCTCGCCGGGGTGATCGGGCCGCTCATCGTGAACCGGCAGATGTCGTTCGCCGTGCACGGCACCAGCGAGCTCTCGCTGACCGGTGCCGCGGCCGCGCTGCTGGTGGGTATCGGCGTGGGCGCGGGGGCGATCGCGGGATCGGTGATCGCGGCGGTCATGTTCGGTCTGCTGGGTTCCAAGGCGCGCGAACGTGATTCGGTGATCGCGGTGGTGATGTCGTTCGGGCTCGGCCTGTCGGTGCTGTTCCTCTGGCTGGGGCCGAGTCGCGCCGGATCGAAATTCTCCCTGCTCACCGGGCAGGTGGTCAGCGTCGGCGGCACCGGTCTCACCTCGCTCGCGCTCTGCACCGTCGGCGTGCTGGCGGTGCTCGCGTTCATCTACCGCCCGTTGCTTTTCGCCAGCACCGACCCGGAAGTCGCGGTGGCGCGCGGGGTTCCGGTGCGCGCGCTCTCGGTGGTGTTCGCGGTGCTGCTCGGCGTGACCGCTGCCTTCGGGGTGCAGATCGTCGGCGCCCTGCTGGTGCTGTCGCTGCTGATCACCCCCGCAGCGGCCGCCGCCCAGCTCACCGCGAGCCCGCTGCGGGCGACGCTGTTGTCGGTGCTGTTCGCCGAAATCGCCGCCGTGGGCGGGATTCTGCTGTCCCTGGCGCCCGGCGTCCCGGTCTCGACCTTCATCACGACCATCTCGTTCGTGATCTACCTGGCCTGCCGGTTCATCGGCCGCCCGGTCGTGAACGCGCGCCGCCGCACGGCCCTGCGTACCCCGGCGCCTGCCGCGACAGCGGCGCCGGATCCGGCTCCGCATATCGACGCCTCGAACGACCCGGATTCGCGACGGAACCGAGCGGAGGAACAGCTGCCGGTCCGCGGATGAGACCCGCGGTCGTCGATCGCCCGCCTCGGGTCGATTCGGTCAGCCGGACCGACCGGCCGGTCCGGACAGCATGACGGCGCCGCTCTCGCCGGCCAGCGCGAACAACCCCTCGGCGGTCTGCTCGATCAAACCGTCGACGAGCAGCGAATCCAGTGCCCGGTCGCGCTGGCCCGGATCGCGGGTCCAGGCCAGGTCGAGAGCCACCCGTTCGACCGGTCCGGTGGCCGCGCGCAGCACGTCCAGGAGTCGCCCGCGAGCCTGCCGATCGGTGCCGTCGTATTTCTGGGTACGGCGCACCACATCGGATGCCGGACGACCGGATGTGACCCACGTGCAGCGCGGCAGCGGGCAGCGCTCGCAGTCGGGAGTGCGAGCGGTGCAGACGGTGGCTCCCAATTCCATCAGCGCCGCGGAGAAGACCGCCGCCCGGTCGATCCGGACCGGGAGGAGGGCCTCGGTTTCGGCCAGATCGCGAGCGCGCGGATTGCCGGCCTCGGCGCGGCCGTGCACCGCACGGGCAACCACTCGGCGAACATTGGTGTCCACCACCGGAACTCGCTGCCCGTAGGCGAAACAGGCCACCGCCCGCGCGGTGTAGGCGCCGATGCCGGGCAGGGTGAGCAGCACCTCGACATCGTCGGGCACCACGTCGCCGTATTCGGCGGCGAGCACCCGGGCGCATTCGTGCAACCGCAGGGCACGGCGCGGATATCCGAGTTTGCCCCACGCGCGCAGCACCTCACCGGGCGAGGCGGCGGCCATCGCCGAGGGCACCGGCCAGCGCCGCACCCATTCCCGCCAGATCGGCTCCACCCGGACCACGGGCGTCTGCTGCAGCATGATCTCGCTCATCAGGATCTGCCAGGCGCTCACGCCGGGCCGCCGCCAGGGCAGGTCCCGGGCGGACTGCTCGTACCAGTCGATCAGAACGTCGCTGTCGACGCCCGCGACCGGGTCGCGCGTGGTCTCGCTCGCCGCCTTCGAGCTCACGACATCACCGCCGTGCCCGCCCGCCGGTGATCCGAAATTTGCCCACGTGTAGCCAATCGGACTCGCCGGTAGCCCGCAAGCTGTGGAAAATGGGACGCATGCCTCATACCAACCCGATCAGTGCCTGGAAGTCTCTCCGCGAGGGTAACGACAGGTTCGTCAACGGCACACTGCAGCACCCCAGCCAGGGCGCCGCCGACCGCGCCAAACTCGTCGGTGGCCAGCAGCCCCGGGCCATCCTGTTCGGGTGCGGCGACTCCCGCGTCGCCGCGGAGATCATCTTCGACCAGGGCCTCGGCGATATGTTCGTGGTCCGCACCGCCGGCCACGTCGTCGACGAGTCGGTGCTGGGCTCGATCGAATACGGCGTCGCCATCCTCAACGTGCCGCTGATCGTGGTCCTCGGACACGACAGTTGCGGCGCGGTCCGCGCGACCATCGACGCCCTCGACGACGGCAACGTGCCCGGCGGATTCATCCGCAGCGTGGTCGAGCGCGTATCGCCGTCCATCCTCACCGGCCGCCGCGACGGACTCACCGAAGTCGACGAACTCGAGGCCCGCCACGTGCAGGAGACCGCACGCCTGCTCACCGATCGCTCGAAGATCGTCTCCGATCGGGTCGACAGCGGACAGTGCGCGATCGCCTGTGTGAACTACAAGCTTGCCGACGGCCGCGCGCAGTTGCACAAGGTGATCGGCGATATCGGCGAAACAGTCTGAACCACAACGGTTCTCACACGGTGATCGCCGGGTGCCCGCACCGCCGCGGAAGGCGGCGCGAAAATGTACCCGGCGTCACCGCCATTTCGGCGCCGACACGCCGCGTACCTGAGCGGAACGGCACGATCGTGCCCTTACCGTTGTTGCCGTGCTGGAACCGAATGGACCGCTGCCGCCGGAGATCTACTGGCGTCGCCGCCTGCTCGCCATCGGCGCGCTGATCGTCGCGCTCGCTCTGGTCATCTGGCTGGCGCTGATGTTGCTGCGCGGCGGCGGGGACGACAAGGACCCCAAGGCCGCGGGGGCGACCTCCACCTCCGCGAAGGCGGGGGGATCCACCACCGCCGATCCCAGCGGTTCGAAGGCGCCGGCTTCGGGCACCGTCAACGCCACCGCCAGCGGCATCCCCGCCCCGTGCCCGGATCAGTCGCTGGCGGTGAAGGTGACCGTCGGCCAGCCGACCTACAAGGCCGGTGATCAGCCGGTGTTCACCATCGTGCTCACCAACATCTCCACCGCGGGCTGTACTCGGGATATGGGTTCGGGCCTGCAGCAGGTGTGGGTGCAGTCGCTGGACGGCCAGCGCAAGCTGTGGTCGAATACCGATTGCGATCAGGGCGGTCCGGCCGATCTCCGCACGCTCAACGGCGGCCAGCAGGCGGCGTTCACTCTCACCTGGTCGGGCACCACGTCGCAGCCGGGTTGTGCGGGCGATCGCGTTCCGGTGCCGGCCGGCGGGTACGCGGTGGTGGCGCAGTTCGGTTCGGTGCGCAGCGCGCCGGAGACCTTCAACATCGCCTGACTCACCGGCTCGAAACCGGTAGCGCCCGAAGCCGGTTCAGACCGTGCCGGATTCCGCCGATCGCACCGCGCCGGATTCCGACAGCCGGGACAGGCCCTCGCGGATCTGCCGGGCCAGATGCGCATCGATACCGTCGACGCCCTCGATATCCGAGGCGCTCGCCGAAACCAGGCCCGACAGCGAGCCGAATGCGGCGATCACGGGTTCGGCGCGGCGCAGCGGCACCCGCGGAATCTCGGCCAGCACCCGATATCCGCGCGGGCCCACGGCGGTGTCGAGGGCCTCGTATGTCGCCGGAAAGCCCAGTGGCGGAGCGAGGTTGGTGAGTTCGAGCAGATCCACCTCGAGCAGCCCGTCGAGCGCTGCCAGCGTGCGGTCGACCATCACGTCGTCGACCGGTTCGGTGCGGATGTAGTCGCGGACCAGCAGGCGGCGCAGGGCCTCGGTGTTGCCGACGAGTTCGGCCAGTTGCAGCGCCAGCTGCCGGCCGTCCACGCCGAGTTCGGCCACGTCGGAACTGATTTCGCGCGCGACGCGGCGGACCAGCTCCAGGCAGTGCACCACCGCCAGCACATCGCGCACCGTGGCGCAGTCGTTCAACTCCACCAGCGACAGCTGCCGGGTGGTCTCGTCCAGGCGCGAACGGTAGCGCTCCAGCGTCGCCATCGCCTGATTGGCGCGCGACAGGATGGTCTCCGAGGTCTGGATCGGATGCCGGTGCCCGTTGAGATAGACCGTGACGATGCCCGTCGAGCGGCTCACCGACACCACCGGATAGCCGGTCTGCGCGGCGGTGCGCTCGGCCGCCTTGTGCCTCGTGCCGGATTCGGTGGTCGGCAGGCCGGGGTCGGGAACCAGATGGACATTGGCGCGGCGGATACGTGCGCCGTCGGTCGAAAGCACCACGGCGCCATCCATTTTCGACAGCTCACGCAGCCGGGTCGGCGAGAATTCGACGTCGAGTTCGAATCCGCCGTCGCAGATTCGCTCCAGTTCCTCGTCGTAGCCGAGCACGATCAGCCCGCCGGTGCGGGCACGCAGGATCCGGTCGATACCGTCACGCAGTTCGGTGCCCGGCACCAGCCGGGCGATGGTGGTACTCAGGCCGCGGTCACCATCGGCCTCGACCGCCTCGGCCACGGGCGACCCATCCGCCGGAGCCACCCCATCTGCCGCAGCCACCGTGGCCGGCACGTCCGCTGGAGTCACGAACCTGCGGCGCGGCGCGGGACGGCCGAGCAGGTGTGTCACCCAACGGCCCGGGATCATTCCACAGCCTCCACACGCTCGCGTCGTCGCTTCGACAAACCACTCGAGGCGAGAGCCGCACGAACACTCGCGACCTCGTGCACCTTCATTCCGATGCCGGACAGGTCGGTTCCGGGCGGTACCAACGCCTCCGTGAAACCTAGCCGCTCGGCCTCGCGCAACCTGCGCCCGACCCCCGTGACACGCCGGACCTCACCGGCGAGGCCGACCTCGCCCAGCACCACCATGCCCGCGCGCAGCGGGATATCGCGTTCGGCGCCGGTGATCGCGACCGCGACGGCCAGATCGGCGGCGGGCTCGGTCAACCGCATTCCGCCGACCGTGGCGGCGTAGACGTCGTGCTTGCCCAGATACACGCCGCAACGGCTCTGCAGCACCGCAAGCACCATCGAGACGCGGTTGTAGTCCAGACCGCTCACCGCGCGTCGCGGAGCGGGTACCTGGGTGGATACGGTCAACCCCTGCACCTCGCCGAGCAGCGGCCGCTTACCGTCCATCGCAACCGTGATCGCGGTGCCGGGAACCTGATCCGCACGGTGATGCAGGAACAGCCCGGACGGATCGCTCACCCCGGCGATGCCGTCGTCGTGCAGTTCGAAACAGCCGACCTCGTCGGCGCTGCCGAAGCGGTTCTTGATGCCGCGCACCATGCGCAGGGTGGAGTGTTTGTCGCCCTCGAACTGCAACACCACATCCACCAGGTGTTCGAGGGTGCGCGGCCCGGCGACATTGCCGTCCTTGGTGACGTGGCCGACCAGCAACACCGCGATACCGCTCGCCTTGGCCAGGGAGGTCAGGGCCGCGGTCACCGCGCGCACCTGGGTCACACCGCCGATCACCCCGTCCGCGTCGGCGGCCAGCATGGTCTGCACCGAATCGACCACCAGCAGCGTCGGCCGGACCTGATCGACATGGCCGAGAATCGTGGCGAGATCGGATTCGGCTGCGAGATAAACCCTTTCGTGCACCGCCCCGGTCCGGTCGGCGCGCAGCCGGACCTGCCCGGCGGACTCCTCGGCGGTGACGTAGAGCGCACGCTCCTCGCGCTCCCGCGCCCAGCGGTGGGCGACCTCGAGCAGCAGCGTCGACTTGCCCACGCCCGGCTCACCCGAGAGCAGCACCACCGATCCGGGCACCACCCCGCCGCCGAGGACGCGATCCAATTCCGCGACACCGGTGGGCCGGGCGCGGGTGACCTTCGAGTCGATGGTCGAGATGGGCGCCGCGGCCGTCGAGGGCAGCAGTGCCCGGCGCCCGGCGGCATGCGCTCCCGCCCCGGCGCCGGCCGACACCACCTCGTCGACGGTTCCCCATTCGTTGCACCCCGGGCAGCGCCCCACCCATTTGGCAACCTCGTTCCCGCATGCCGAGCAGCGGTACAGCGATTTCACCTTGGCCACGTGCGCAGCCTAGATAGGGGGGCCGACATGGGCCGGTGTGCAGGAGCGAGCCTCAGTGGCCGCCGTGCTCGGCGACCGTCGCGCCCTCGTGCCGCGGGGTGTTCGGGCCGGCGTCGACGGGCACCTGCACCTGCACGGTGCCGGCGTTCTTGAAGTTGAAGGTGACGCCGTAGGTAAGGCCCGGCACGATGTCCTTGGTCAGTCCGGTGATCTCGACCAGGATCGGATGCGCGTTCGGGTCGGCCGGCTGATCGGGCGAACCGGCGCCCTCCTGGCGCGGCGACGCGCTGTGCTCCGGCGTGGGCGTGGCGGGCGAGCTGGTGGGCTGCGCGGCGCCGGTGGTCGGCGAGGCGTTCTCGGCGCCCGCCTGGGCGGCCTTGGCGGCCTCCGGGCTCGCGGCGACGACCGTCTGGCCGGGGATCAGTTCCGGCGTGGCCGGGGTGATCTTCACCTGGCCGAGGTCGGTGGTGATGCTGACCAGCTGGTCGGTCTTGGACGAGCCCTCGTTGATCGCGCTGAACGCGACGACGGACTTGCCACCCTTGGCGTTGGTGTACTCCTCCGACTGCGGCAGCAGGATGCGCACGTCACGCAGCGCCACGTTGCCGACGGTGGCCGCGCTGCCGTTGACGGCGGGCACCTGACCCGCGGTCTGCGAGATCTGGCCGGCACCGCATCCGGACAACGCCAGCGCCGCACCGGTGGCCAGCGCGGCAACAGCGATTGCGCGCCGCGACACCTTGGTCACATTCGACGCTGTGGTGGCTTTCAGGGCAGTCACGGGTTGTCCTCCATGTCGACCGGCTCACTCCACGATGGAGAGTAGTAGTAGGCAGCGTAGTAGTTCGCAGGGTGGTCGGTGTGGACCGGTCCGGTGTAATGTTCCGCGGCGACCCGCGAGCCGCGTATCCCGTTCTGCCGCAACGGGATGCACACGCATCGCGATCTGTCAAGCCCCAAGGTCGGCCTGTTGTGGCCCCTGACCTGCGCCGTTGATCGCGGCGTTATCGAGTCGCATGTTAAACTGTGAACATCGAAAGGGGCACGGGACACATGATTTTTAAGGTCGGAGACACCGTCGTTTACCCCCACCACGGAGCGGCGCTGATCGAAGCAATCGAGACTCGCACCATCAAGGGTGTTCAGAAAGAGTATCTGGTCCTGAAGGTCGCTCAAGGCGATCTCACCGTTCGGGTTCCCGCAGAGAACGCGGAGTACGTCGGCGTCCGCGACGTCGTCGGCCAGGAAGGTCTCGACCGAGTCTTCCAGGTGCTACGCGCTCCGCACACGGAGGAGCCGACGAACTGGTCTCGGCGGTACAAGGCCAACCTCGAGAAGCTCGCCTCCGGCGATGTGAACAAGGTGGCCGAGGTCGTCCGCGACCTGTGGCGTCGGGAGCAGGACCGCGGCCTGTCCGCCGGCGAGAAGCGGATGCTGGCCAAGGCCCGGCAGATCCTGGTCGGTGAGCTCGCGCTCGCCGAGGGCACCGACGACGTCAAGGCCGAGACCCTGCTCGACGAGGTTCTCGCCGCGGCCTCCTGACCGCATCGCCTTGACGCTCAACTCCCGCCGCGTTGTGGCATTGGTACCTGCCGCCGGTCGGGGCGTTCGCCTGGGTGAATCGACACCCAAGGCATTCGTCCCGGTCGGCGGCAGTCCCATGCTCGTACACGCAGTAGACGGTCTGATCGCGTCCGGGGTCGTCGACCGCATCGTGATCATGGCGCCCATCGAGATGATCGATGCGGCCCGGGAACTGCTCGCCGCCCGTGCCCACGCGGCCAGCTCGATACCGGTCGATGTGGTGGCCGGCGGCGTAGAACGCACCGACTCGGTGCGCGCCGGCTTGGCCGCCGCCCCGGAAGCCACCCATATCCTCGTGCACGACGCGGCCCGCGCCCTGACGCCGCCGTCGTTGATCGAGCGCGTCGTGGACGCGCTGGACGCCGGTCATCGCGCGGTCGTCCCCGGCATCCCGGTGGCCGACACCATCAAGGCAGTCGACGCGGCCGGTGATGTCACCGGGACACCGGACCGCTCCGGACTGCGGGCGATCCAGACTCCCCAGGGCTTCGACGCCGCGCTGCTGCGCGAGGCCTATGCGGTCGACCTGCCCGCCACCGACGATGCCGGCCTCGTGGAGGCGATGGGCGCGACCGTCTCGGTGGTTCCGGGCGATCCCCTGGCATTCAAGATCACCGGCCCACTGGATCTGCGACTGGCGAACGCGCTGGTAGCGGACGACTCCACCGCCGCGGGCGGGGCTGCCGGCGCGGCGAACGCCGAGACCGCGGTCACCACGACGACCGAGGCGGCGGTGACCGGATGACCGATCTCACCGCGCTGCGCACCGGCATCGGCAGCGATGTGCATCCCATCGAACCCGGTCGGCCCTGCTGGATGGCCGGGCTGCTGTTCGAGGGCGACGACGGCTGCTCCGGACATTCCGACGGCGATGTGGCCGCCCACGCCCTGTGCGATGCGCTGCTGTCGGCCGCCTGCCTGGGCGATGTCGGCGCGGTCTTCGGCACCGGACGTCCCGAGTGGGAGGGCGTCTCCGGCGCCGCGATGCTGACCGAGGTACGGCGCCTGCTCGCCGAATCCGGATATCGGATCGTCAACGCGGCGGTGCAGATCATCGGTAATCGCCCCAAAATCGGGCCGCGACGCGCCGAAGCGCAAAAAATACTCGGCGAATTACTCGACGCCCCGGTTTCGGTATCCGGTACGACGTCCGACGGTCTGGGGCTCACCGGCCGTGGGGAGGGAATCGCCGCGGTCGCGACCGCATTACTCGTGCACGACGGGCGATGTAGTACCGCGTAACCGCAGTCGGCGATTCGGTGCTGATTTATCGTTCGCGCCGATCTACCGCGGCGAACTCGGCGCCGACCGCCGTATTCGCATCCGCGCCGGGCGGCCGCACCGTCGGCCTCACACTCGCTCCGGAAACATGCCCCGTCGAATCCGTTCCGGACCCGCGGTGTCATCGCATTCGATGGACCGTGGACCATAGGAGGGGCCCACCCATACCGTTGTTCAACAAGCCTTAGGATGGCTGGTCGTGACTCTGCGCCTGTTCGACACCGCGACGCGGACCCTGCGGGATTTCACCCCGCTGGTCCCTGGACGTGCGTCGGTGTACCTGTGTGGCGCCACCGTGCAGGGCGAACCCCATATCGGGCACGTCCGCAGCGGCGTCGCCTTCGACGTGCTGCGCCGCTGGCTCACCGCGAACGGCTACGACGTGGCCTTCGTGCGAAATGTCACCGATATCGACGACAAGATCCTCGCCAAGGCCGCCGCGGCGGGCCGCCCGTGGTGGGAATGGGCAGCGACGCACGAACGCGCCTTCGACCGCGCCTACGAAGCGCTCGGGGTGCTGCCGCCCTCGGTGGAACCGCGGGCCACCGGGCACATCACCCAGATGGTCGAGATGATGCAGCGGCTCATCGACCGCGGCCACGCCTACGCGTCGAGCGGCAATGTGTATTTCGATGTGCGCAGTTATCCGGAATACGGTGCGCTGTCCGGGCACAAACTCGAAGATGTGCAACAGGGCGAGAGCGCCGGCGAGGGTAAGCGCGATCCGCGCGATTTCACGCTGTGGAAGGCCGCGAAACCGGGCGAGCCGACCTGGCCCTCGCCATGGGGACCCGGGCGTCCGGGCTGGCATCTGGAATGCTCGGCGATGGCCGAGTTCTACCTCGGGCCCGAATTCGATATCCACTGCGGTGGTATGGATCTGGTTTTTCCGCACCACGAGAACGAAATCGCCCAATCCCGCGGCGCCGGAGACGGATTCGCGCAGTACTGGCTGCACAACGGGTGGGTGACGCTCGGCGGCGAGAAGATGTCGAAATCGCTCGGCAACACGCTCTCGGTGCCGAATATTCTCGCCCAGGTGCGGGCCGTGGAATTGCGGTTCTATTTGGGCAGTGCGCATTACGCGTCGATGCTCGAATATTCCGAACAGGCGCTGGCGGATGCCGCGCAGACCTATCAGCGACTCGAGGCATTCGTGCAGCGCACCGTCGAGCGGGTGGGTGAGGTCGCGGTCGGGAAATGGACCGACGCCTTCGCCGAGGCGCTGGACGACAGTCTCGCGATCCCGAAGGCCCTGGCCGAGATTCATCGCGTGGTGCACGAGGGCAATCGGGCGTTGGAAGCGGGCGCGGGCGAATCGGCGCGCGAGGCCGCCGGACAGGTGCGGGCGATGCTCGGAATTCTGGGCGTCGATCCGCTGGATGCGCACTGGGCCGGCCCGAAGGACACCTCGGCGGCCGAATCCGCGCTCGACGTCCTGGTGCGGGCCGAACTCGAACGCCGCCAGCAGGCCCGCCGCGAAAAGGACTGGGCCACCGCCGACGCCGTGCGCGACCGGTTGGGCGCGGCCGGAATCGACGTCGTCGACACTCCCGGCGGCTCGGATTGGTCGCTGGCCAAATGATTCTCCCAGCGAAGCCTGCTGATCGGGTGCGGGTGTCGCGACCGACACGAAAGGCATACTGATGGCAGGAAATTCGCAGCGACGAGGTGCGATCCGTAAGGGCGGCACCAAGAAGGGCGCCGTCGTCGGCAGCGGTGGTAAGCGCCGTCGCGGACTCGAGGGCCGCGGCGCCACCCCGCCCGCCACCATGCGCAAGAACCACCCCGCCGCGAAACGCGCTGCGGCGGCGGCGAAAGCGGCCAAGGCGACGCAGGGGCAGAACCGCGCCCGGCCCGGTACCCGCAAGGGTGACGACGGGCCGGAGTTGGTGCTCGGCCGCAATCCGGTGGTGGAGTGTCTGCGCGCGGAGGTTCCGGCCACCGCGCTGTACGTCGCGCTGGGCACCGAGAACGACGACCGCCTCACCGAGTCCGTGCAGCGCGCCGCCGATGCCGGAATCTCCATCCTGGAGGTGTCGCGCATCGACCTGGATCGGATGAGCACCAACGGTTTACATCAGGGCATGGCCCTGCAGGTGCCGCCGTACCGCTACGCCCATCCGGAGGATCTGCTGGACAGCGCCCGCGCTTCGGGGACCGCCCCGCTGCTGGTGGCGCTGGACAACATCTCCGATCCCCGCAACCTGGGCGCGGTGATCCGTTCGGTCGCCGCGTTCGGCGGGCACGGCGTGGTGATTCCGCAGCGCCGCAGCGCCAGCGTCACCGCGGTCGCCTGGCGCACCAGCGCCGGCGCCGCGGCCCGGCTGCCCGTGGCGCGTGCGACCAATCTGACTCGCACACTGAAGGATTGGGCCAAGGCAGGTCTGCAGGTGGTCGGCCTCGATGCCGGCGGCGACACCGTCCTCGACGACTTCGACGGCACCACACCGACCGTCGTGGTCGTCGGCTCGGAGGGCAAGGGCCTGTCGCGCCTGGTCCGCGAAACCTGCGACACCATCATCAGCATCCCGATGGCCGGGCCGGTGGAGTCGCTCAACGCCTCGGTGGCAGCGGGAGTCGTGCTGGCCGACATCGCCCGCCAACGCCGCTGAGCGGGGGGCAGCCGGGCTATCGGCCAGTGAGTTCTGCACCGTCGCAGCCGTTTGCGAGGCAGCAGGCGCTTACCCCACGCGGGTGAACGTCTACGAGGCGTGCACCATGGTGGTCTCGGCCCGCCTCGATTTTGGAGCGACGGAGCGAGGGAGCGCAGCGACTGAGCGGAGGAGTGAAAAATCGAGGCCCAAGGGGCCGAGACCCCCGCCGAAGCGAAGCGTAGGCCGAAGATACAGCTTTTAGGGTGGGCACGCCTTAAACTCGCACGGTGGCCATGAATCAACCCGACTACTGGGGATCGCTGCCTGAGCCGCCGACCGGTAACCCGGTCGAACACCCCCATGCGACGACGGTGCTGATCCTGGGTGTGCTGAGCCTATTGTGTTGTGGCGCATTGGGTCCGGTGGCATGGGTGATGGGCAAGCGGGCGCTCGACCAGATCGAGATGTCCGGCGGCACCATCGGCGGCCGATCGCAGGTGGTGGTCGGCTATGTGGTCGGCATCGTCGGCACCGTACTGATGGTGTTGTACGCGTGCGTCTTTCTGTTGATGCTCATCGGCGGGCGCTGACCGGGCGGCTCCGGGGGAACTCGCCGGCGGTGGCTCCGTAACCGGTCCGAGGTCGAAGCGCCCGGCTTCGCAGGACTAGGCCGGTTCCTCGGCGGTGCCGTCGAGACCGCGACGCTCGCCCGGCGACGACAACTCGCCCGCGGGCCATTCGGCGCTGATACTGCCCTTCCACTGTGGCTGGCGGCGGTCGCGAAACGCCGCCATGCCCTCGGCCGCGTCCACGCTCTTGCCGACGAAGCCGTGCAGCTCGGATTCCAGCCGGCCGACCGCCTCGGGGCTCATCCCCAGGCCCTCCCAGAGCAACCGTTTGGTCAGAGCGGTCGGTAGCGGCGCGGAACCGGCCGCCAGGTCGTGCGCCACGGCCAAGGCGGTCGGCAGTACCTCGCCCGCCGGCAGACTGCTGTTGGCCACGCCCATCTGGCGCGCTTCCTCACCGTCGAAGGTGCGGCCGGTGAGCATGATGTCGGCGGCGTTGGCCATTCCCGCCAGCCGCGGCAGTGTCCAGTGCGCGTAGCCGTCGGCCATCGCGCCGCGACGCACCTGATTCAGCCCGTATACGGCATCGGTGGCCATGTATCGCAGATCGCACTGCAGGGCCAGCGACAGCCCGATCCCCACGGCATGCCCGTTCACGGCCGCGATCACCGGCTTGCGGATTTGCCACGGCGGCGGATCGATCGTGCCGCGCACGTCACCGACGCGGGCGGACAGATCGGCGCCCGCGCAGAACGCGGGCGGCGTCCCGGTGATCACCACCGCCCGAATCGCGTCCTCGGTATCGCAGCGCCGCAGCGCGGTCCCGAGCTCCACCGCCATCGTGGGCGTCATGGCGTTCTGCTGTGCGGGACGGTTGAGCGTGAGTACGGCGACACCGGCGGACACATCGACCTGCAGTTCCGAACTCATGCGACGATCCTAGGTTTGGGTGATCTTTCCCGACCACCTTACTGGCTGTGTTATCTGCCTCCGCTTCGCTGCGGCGGGGTGAACGGCTCATAGACGTACGCCTTGACAGATGGCAGCAGGCGCAGGACCGCTATCCCCGCAACACTTGGCGGCCGATCGCGTACTTGTGGACCTCGGTGGGGCCGTCGTAGAGGCGGAAGGCGCGCATATCGCGGAAGATCATCTCGACCACGGTTTCGTCGCTGATGCCGATGCCGCCGAGGACCTGGACGCAGCGGTCGGCGACCTTGAACAGTTCCTCGGACACATACGATTTGGCCATCGAACTCTCGTGGCGAGCCTTGTGGCCCTGGTCCATCAACCAGCAGGCGTGCCAGATGGTCAGGCGGCACTGGTGCAGGGCGATCTCGTTGTCGGCGAGCATGAAGGACACGCCCTCGTGCTCGCCGATCGGCTTGCCGAAGGCCGTGCGGGTCTTGGCGTGTTCGACGGCGATGCTCTGGGCGCGTTCGGCGGCGCCGAGCCAGCGCATGCAGTGGGTGAGGCGGGCGGGGGCCAGTCGCAGCTGGGCGTAGCGCAGCGCCTGGCCGCTCTCTCCCAGCAGCGACTCCTTGGGCAGGATCAGATTCTCGAAGCGCACGACGCCGTGGCCGCCGACGTAGTTGCGGTCCATCGTGTTCATGGTTCGCTCGATGACGATTCCGGGCGCGTCCCCCTCGGTGAGGAACAGGGTCGGGCCCGCGGGGAGGTGGTCGTTGTCCTCGAGTTTGGCCATGATGATCCACGTCTTGGCCCCGTCGGCCCCGGTGATCAGCCATTTGCGGCCGTTGACGGTGAAGTTCTCGCCGTCGAAGGTGGCGGTGGTGGCGAGCTGGCCGGGATCGGATCCGGCGCCGCCCGGCTCGGTCATCGCGAAGACCGAGCGCTGACGGCCGTCGATCACCGGCATCAGGAAGCGGTCGACCTGCTCGGTGTCGGCGACCTTGGACAGTAGGAACATGTTGCCCTCGTCGGGCGCGGCGCAGTTCATCGCGACCGGTCCCAGCGTGGACCACCCGGCGGCCTCGTACAGCACGGCCTGTTCGACGTGGGTGAGCCCGCGGCCGCCGAGTGCCTCGGGCGCCTGGATGGTGAGCAGCTTCTCGGCCCGCGCCAATTCGACCAATTCCTGGCGCAGATCGTCGTTGGGCCCGTGCGCGGTCAGGCGGGGGTCGCGCTCGAACGGAACGATCTTGTCGATGACGAACCGGCGGATGCGGTCACGTTCGGCGGCGAGGTCGGCGGGTATCGAGAAGTTAATCATGATTCACCTTATGGTCGGGGCCTGAGTGGAGCATACGTCGCCTCCCCACCGAGACTGAAGGCGATTGCCCGCAACTGCCGGACCTCGGGTCTCCCTTCGCCCGGACCCACGCGCAGGCGATCCGATCAACCCACGTTTTCGTGCAGAAACCGTTCGACTTCGGCGCGATAGACAGCGGGCTGGTCGTCGTGGACGAGATGTCCGGCGGCACCGACGACCACATGGCGCACACCCGCCCGAGCGGCCGCCATCTCCCGCATCTGACCTGGCGGCGTGATCGTGTATTCGCCCTCGATCAGCAGGGTCGGCACGCGCACCGCGGCCCATTCGGCCCAGAAATCGCGGGTGCCCCACTCCTCGGAGATGTCGCGGAAGGTCGCGACCGAACCGTGCAACCGGTAGCCGTCCCGGCCGCGCGTGAACGAGTTGAGGAAGTAGCGCCCGGCGACCGGGCCGAAAAAGTCCAGTACCGCGTCGGCGTCGGGGAACGGTTGCGGCCAGGCCTCGATCATCTCCGCCCAGTGCCGCGCGGTGCGCCCGCGGAAATCGGGCGCCATATCCTCGACCACCAGCGCCCGGACCCGCTCCGGGTGCGCGGCCGCGAACATCCACCCGTGCAGTCCGCCCATCGAATGGCCGATCACCACCATCGGTTCCGATATCGCGGCGGTCGCGGCGGCCAGATCGGCGACGAATGCCTCGGTGGTGAGCTCCGGCGGGGCCGGTCGGCCGTGCCCAGCGGCGTCGAAGGAGTGGACATGGCCGAATTCGCGCAGCCACGGCACCTGACCCGCCCAGGTCCGCGCGCTGCCCATCAATCCGTGCAGCAGCAGAATCGGCACCCCGGTGCCACCCTCGTCGTACAACATCGGCACCGACGATACGTGCCGCGCGGTGGGATTAGCCTGTGCTCATGGCTGTTGTGAAGATCAATGCGATCGAGGTTCCCGAGGGAGCCGGACCCGAACTCGAGAAGCGCTTCGCCCATCGGGCGCACGCGGTGGAGAATTCTCCCGGCTTCCTGGGCTTCCAGTTGCTGCGCCCGGTCGCCGGTGACAACCGGTATTTCGTTGTGACGCAGTGGGATTCGGAGGAGTCGTTCGCCGCGTGGCGAGACGGACCGGCCAAGGAGGCGCATGCCGGCCAGGCCCGCCAGCCGGTCGCCACGGGCGCCTCGCTGCTGGAATTCGAGGTGGTCCTCGACGTCGCGGCGAAGCCCGCTCAGTAGTTTCTCGCCGCACCCGGTGGTCGGTCCGACCACCGGGTGAGGTGCGCCGGTCGCCCCGGCTCAGCTTTCGAGGGCGGCGTCGAGTTCGATCGTCTCGACGCCGGCCAGAGCCTTGCTGACCGGGCAACCGGCCTTGGCGGTCTGGGCGGCCTGCTCGAAGCCGCCGGCGTCGATACCCGAGACCCGGCCGCGCACGGTCAGCTTGATCGCCGAGATGCGGAAACCGCCCGCGGGATCCGGGCCGAGCGTCACATCGGCATTCACGTCCAGGCTTTCGATGGTGCCGCCGGCAGCGCCGATCTGACCGGACAGCGCCATCGCGTAGCAGGACGAATGCGCGGCCGCGATCAGTTCCTCGGGGCTGGTGGTGCCCTCGGCGGTATCGGCGGTGCGCTTCGGGAACGAGACGTCGAATTTGCCGACACCGGAACTGGCCAGGTCGACCTGTCCGGAACCGTCCTGCAAGCCACCGGTCCATGCGGTACGCGCGCTGCGTGTAGGCATCGCTGTCCTTTCGTCGAGTGAGAATGAGCCGTCGCGATCGAACCTACTCGCCGCGCGCGCTCGACTCACCGCTGTCCGGCCCGGCGCGATTCCGGCGCGACGCCGCGGCGCTGTTCACGCCATATCGCGGCGCACCATCAGTGCCACTGTGCCGCAGGCGAATACCGCGATGTACACCGCCAGCACGACGAACGACGCCGGTCGGGACAGGATGTCCAGGACGCCCGGCGTCGCCGTGCCGCCCACGGTGCGCATGGCCCCGGCCGCCGAACCCGCCGCGGTCCCCGGCAGATGGTCGGTGAGCGCCCGGACAGGCGAGAAGATCGACGCGACACCGCGCAGCAGATTCTCCACGACGAGCACCCACACCAGGCCCAGGCCCACCGCCAGCGCCGGACCACGGGCGATCGCCGCGATCAGCGCGCCGGCCAGCGTCCACATACCGAGGATCACCACGCCGGTCGCGAGACCGAGCAGGGTGTGCGCGGCTGTCGGCAGCGTCGGCGTCCGATGCTCGGCGGCCCCGATCATCGCGGCCACCCCGGTATCCACCACGAACGCCGCACCGACCAGGCCCACCACCACGCTCATCAGGGAAACCACGGTTCCGCCGACCACCGCACGACGCGAGGGTCCCTGGGTGAAAACGGTTTTCCAACTGCCCCAGCCGTATCCGCTTCCCACCACCAGCGCGCCCAGGACGAGCATGAGCGCACCACCGAACATCGCCATGCCCTGGGTGAACACCTCCGGCACGGCCGCGGGCAGCATCAACTGCAACAGCACCTCGCGCGGCTGCCCGTTCGACATCCGGGAACTGCTGCCCGAGGTGTAGGCCAGATAGTTGAACAGATACGCGAAAACGAGATTCAGCGCGATCCAGGTGCCGAGCACGATCCAGAACGCGGGCCACTTCCGCAGCCGTGCGAATTCGGCCCTGGTGCAGGCCACTACGTCGTTCATCGGTGCTCCTGTTTCGTCATCTCGAAAAACACTTCCTCCAGCGACTTTTCGTCGGTGCGCAGTTCCAGCAGATCCGCGCCGGATGCGATCACCGCGCGCGCCACCTCGGGCGCCATTGCCCTGCCGGCATCGACTCTGATGCCGGCGGCGATCGGTAACGCACGGTGTTCGCCCACCACCCGGCGCACCGCCGGATAGGCCTTCTCCATCGGCTCGGCGCGCACGAGAAGTGTTGCCGCACCGCGCAATTGGCTCACGGTCGATTCGGTGAGCAACTTCCCGCCGGAGATGACGCCGACCCGATCGCAGATTTCCTGCACCTCGCTGAGCAGATGCGAGGAGAGCACGACGGTGTGCCCGTCGGCGGCCAAACCGGTCACCAGTTCTCGCATTTCGGCCATTCCGGCCGGGTCCAGACCGTTGGTCGGCTCGTCGAGTATGAGCAGATCCGGGTTGCCGAGCAGGGCCGCGCCGACACCGAGGCGCTGCTTCATGCCGAGCGAGTAGGTGCGGAACCGATCGCCTGCCCGGTCGGCGAGTCCGACTCGCGCCAGGATCTCGTCCACCTCGGCGAATCGGTCGCGAGGCCGGGAACCGGCGGTGCGCTCGGTCAGGTGGTAGCGGGCCAGCACGCGCAGGTTGTCGCGGCCGGACAGGTACGGATAGAAGCCGGGCCCTTCGATCAGAACGCCGATGCGCCGCAACGACTCCCGTTCGCCCGGATTCAGGCCCAGCACCGTCGCGGTACCGGAGGTCGGCACGATCAGCCCGACGAGCATCCGCAGCGTCGTCGTCTTACCGGCGCCGTTGGGGACGAGAAATCCGTAGATCTCGCCGCGGCGCACGGTCATGGAGACGGCGTCGACTGCCGTGTGGTCGCCGTACTTCTTGGTGAGAGACTCGGTAACCACGATCTCGGTGGCGCTGGTCCGGGTCCGCGTGACCGTGCCGGGGAACTCGCCGGCCGGATCGGCATTCGATCTGTTCATACCTCGACCATCCGCTTCGACCAGCACCGACACATCCGCCGGGGCGCCCGGCTCGGCGTACGTATCTGGACGTAATTCGCGGCGCGCGGGCTCGTGCGGCGACGCGGCGGGGTTACCGTTCGAACTGTGCAGTCGAGTAAACGGCCCGGCGCCCGGGATGTGCTGCTGTGCGTCGTCGTGGCCGTCGTCCAGCTGGGCGGCGGGCATGCGGCGAATGCGCATCAGTCCGGCGTGCGTCCACTGGATGCGCTGGGATATGCGCTGCTGGTGGCCGGCCCGCTGCTGTTGACGATGCGCGCGAGGTATCCCCGGGCGGTCTTCGTGGGCGTGCTCGCGGTCACCGTCGCCTATCTGCTGGTCGGCTACGGTTACGGGCCGGTCTTCGTATCGCTGGTTATCGCCTTCCTGACCGCGGCCTCGCGCGGCTCCCGCTGGTACACCTATCCGCTGGTGCCGCTGGGATTCCTGCTGATGGTGTGGCCGGTGCCCGCGCTGCGCGGCCACGGGCCCGGGGGCTGGCCGGTCGTCGGCATCCTGGCCTGGCTCGTGGTGCTGATCGCGATCGCCGAGGGCATCCGGCAGCGGCGTTCGGCGCTGATCGCGCGCCGGCAGCGCGTCGAGGCTGCCCGGCGCAACCGGGAAGCCGAGCGTGCCCGTGAACTGGCCGAGCGCGAACAGCGCGCGGCCCAGGAACGGCTGGCCATCGCGCGCGAACTGCACGATGTGCTCGCCCACAGCCTGTCGCTGATCAATGTCCAGTCGTCGGTGGCGCTGGAACTGCTCGACCGCAAACCCGAACAGGCCGCGACCACCCTTTCGGCGATCAAAGAGGTCAGCCGCGATGCGCTCGGCGAGGTGCACAGTCTGTTGCGCTCGATCCGCGCCGGCGCGGAAACCGTTGCGGCGCCGACCAGCCCGGCGGTCGGCATCGGCGATCTGGAATCATTGCTGGCTCCGATGCGCGCCGCCGGCACGCCGGTCCACACCCGGATTTCCGGCACACCGCGCCGGGTGCCGGTGGTGGTCGACGTCGCCGCCGCTCGCATCGTGCAGGAATCGCTGACCAATGTGCTGCGGCATGCGCCCGGGGCGGAAGCGACCGTGGCTGTCGATTATTCGCCGAGCGAGCTGTGCATCACTGTGGACAACGAGCGCTCCCCGAATTCTCCACAGTCGTCCACAACCGGTGGTGGGAACGGAATTCCGGGCATGATCGAACGCGCCCGCGCACTGGGTGGCGAGCTCTCGGCAGCACCGCGGCCGGACGGCGGGTTCGCCGTGCGGGCCCGGCTGCCGATTCCGGATCGGCCGGACGCCGGCCTACAGGAGGTGTCGTGAACGAGATCCGCGTCCTGGTCGCCGACGACCAGGCTCTGGTTCGCGCGGGATTCGCCGCGCTGCTGGACGCCCAGGACGGCATCGAGGTCGTCGGGGAGGCCGGTGACGGCGACCAGGCCCTGCGGATGACCCGGGAGCTGCATCCCGATGTGGTGCTGATGGATATCCGCATGCCGGTCCTCGACGGCCTGTCGGCCACCCGCGAGATCGCCGCCGACCCCGGCCTGTCCGAGGTGAAGGTCGTGGTACTCACCACCTTCGAACTCGACGAATACGTCTTCGAAGCCGTGTGCGCGGGCGCCACCGGGTTCCTGGTCAAACACACCGAACCCGCGGATCTGGTGAAGGCGGTGCGCGTGGTGGCTGCCGGGGACGCGCTGCTCTCGCCCAGCGTCACCCGCCGCCTGGTCGCCGAATTCGCCACCCACGCCAAACCCGCGCCCGCCGCGGCGCTGTCGGAGCTCACCGATCGGGAGCGCGAGGTGATGGCGCTGGTCGCGGAAGGGCTCACCAATGCCGAAATCGGCCGGCGCCTCTTCATGAGCCCCGCCACCGCTCGCACTCACGTGAGCCGAATCCTGGTGAAACTCAACGCCCGTGATCGAACGCAACTCGTGGTCCTTGCCTACGAGTCGGGGTTGGTCCGCCCCGGCTGGCAGTAATTCGGGGTCGGTCGCGGCTCCGGGTCAGCGACCGAATTCCGCGGCCACCGGGATCACCTCGCGCCCGAGCACCTCCAGGGGCGTCAGCTCGTCGACGCCGGCCACCCGTCCGATCACCAGATCGATTCCCACCTCCGCCATCCGCTCCAGCTGCCCCAGCACCTGGCCCACGCCGCCACCGCTCGGCCCGAGATCGAAGGCGAAGACGCAGCTCTTGCGGATCTCGCGCGGATCGCGGCCGATCTCCGCGCACAGCCGGTCCAGCAGTTCGATCTTGCTCGCCAGCTCCGGCCCCGGCCGCAGACTCGCCACATCCGCGTAGCGCGCCACCAGCGGCAATGTGCGCCGCTCACCGTCGCCGCCGACGAGCACGGGTGGATGCGGGCGATGTCCGCCCGCCGGCGGATTCCGCACCACCTGCGGAGCGTTCAGCGGGCGCTCGACGTGAAAGTGCTTGCCGGATACGGGTTCCGGACCGCCCCGCGCACCGGTCCACATGGCCCGGCAGATCCGCAGCGCCTCCTCCAGCATGTCGTAGCGGTCGCGCAGCGGCGGGAACGGCAGGCCGTACCCTTCAACATCGCCGGTGGAGGTGCCCGTCCCGATTCCCAGCCAGGCCCGGCCGCCGGACAGCACATCCAGGGTGGTGACCAGCTTTCCGAGCATGGCCGGATGCCGATAGTGCACCCCCGACACCACCGCGGTCAGCTCCACCCGCGAGGTGTGCGCCGCGATGAACGACAGTGTCGAATACGCCTCCAGCACATTCTGTTCCACCCGTCCCAGCCATGGGCTCTGCCAGAGATGATCACCCACCGCGACGACTGAGAACCCGCTGTCCTCGGCCGTGTGGACGACCTCGGCCAGGCGCGATCCGATGCGTTCGGAGGGGGTGTCCAGCGCGAAGTTCGTCAGATGCAATCCGATATCCATGACTTTCACCCTCTGCCTCGCGGCAGCGCGAATCATCCGTCCGGAGAACACATCCCGGGTACGTCCCCGCGCGTAGTCAGCGGGTGACGCCGAGCTCGAGCCCCTGTCGGATCGCCTGCTCCACCGGCGAATACGCACCGTCGGGCCGGTCCAGCACGCACGGTTCGTGCAGCAGCAGCGGCGGCTGGGCCATGAATTTCGGGTTCCGGCCTCGATGCGCCTGGGCGGCATGCACCAGGAACGGATGGCACAGATACACATCTCCGGCCCGACCGGTCGCCGCCATTTCCGGAAGGTCCGCGGTGGCGGCGAAGTCCTCGACCAGGTCCGACATCGCGACTCCGGCCACACCGTACGGTTCCAGCACCTTCGCCATGCGCAGATGCGAGCCCATCCGGATCCGTGTCGGCGCATCGTCGGGGCCGACATCGGAGAACAGGAACAGCATCAGCAGCCCCCGCCCCTGCGACCGCACGTTGATGCGCCACCGCAGATAGTCCTGCGGATCCTCGCCCGGGAAACTCGCATCGATATGCCATCCGTCGTCACCCGGCGGCTGCTCGCTGGGGAAGCGAATCGGGAAGGTGCCCAGTCCCTGAGCGGCGACCCATCGGCCCGCACCGACCAGCCGATCGCACGCCTGGGCCAGCACTGGGCTGCGCGCGGCCCGGGCGAACGGCGGGTCCGCGAAACCGGGCAGCCGGACCACCGGCCGCGTCCACGTTCCGGAATCCGCCGGATCGCATCCGGTCGCGCGCCAGAGTATTTCCCGCGCCTCGGCCGCGGTGGACTCGGAGAACGCACCCTCCACTCGGACGAAACCGTCGGAGATGAAGTCTTGCACCTCGGCATCGGTCAGCACACAGCCCTCATTCCGCTCGCGAACATCGCCAGCATGGAACAGGTTCCCGCGCGGCCGCCACTCATTTTCAGGGCAGGCAGCCGCGGATACGACGATGCCGGCCACCCCGTCGGGGTGACCGGCATCGGTCGGTTCGTACGGACTACTTACTCGCCCGAGGCCTCCGGAGCGGTCTCACCGGCGCCGGCCAGCGCCGCGACCGGTTCGGCTTCCGCCTTGGCGGGCTTGGCCTTACCGGCGAAGGTGAACTTGGCATCCTCGCCGGCGCCCTCGCCGTCCCAGTTCTCGACGTCGACCTCGACGATCTGGCCGGGGCCGATCTCGCCGAACAGGATCTTCTCCGAGAGCTGATCCTCGATCTCGCGCTGGATGGTCCGGCGCAGCGGGCGAGCGCCCAGCACCGGATCGAAACCGCGCTTGGCGAGCAGGCTCTTGGCCTTCTCGGTGAGCTCGATCTCCATATCCTTGTTCCGCAGCTGCGTCGCGACGCGGTTGATCATCAGATCCACCATCTCCACGATCTGCTCGTTGGTGAGCTGGTGGAAGACGATGACGTCGTCGATACGGTTGAGGAACTCCGGACGGAAGTGCTTCTTCAGCTCGTCGTTGACCTTGAGCTTCATCCGCTCGTAGTTCGAGCCCTCGGCGTTGGACTGCGAGAAGCCCAGACCCACGGCCTTCGAGATATCCGAGGTGCCGAGGTTCGAGGTGAAGATCAGCACCGTGTTCTTGAAGTCCACGGTCCGGCCCTGGCCGTCGGTGAGGCGGCCGTCCTCCAGCACCTGCAACAGGGTGTTGTAGATCTCCTGGTGGGCCTTCTCGATCTCGTCGAACAGCACGACCGAGAACGGCTTGCGGCGCACCTTCTCGGTGAGCTGGCCGCCCTCCTCGTAGCCGACGTAGCCCGGAGGGGCACCGAACAGCCGCGAGGCGGTGAAGCGGTCGTGGAACTCGCCCATGTCGATCTGGATGAGCGCGTCGTCGTCGCCGAACAGGAAGTTCGCCAGCGCCTTGGACAGCTCGGTCTTACCGACGCCGGACGGACCGGCGAAGATGAACGAACCGGACGGACGCTTCGGATCCTTCAGGCCGGCGCGAGTACGGCGGATGGCCTTCGACACGGCCTTGACCGCGTCCTCCTGGCCGATGATCCGCTTGTGCAGCTCGTCCTCCATGCGGAGCAGACGGGTGGTCTCCTCCTCGGTGAGCTTGAACACCGGAATACCGGTCCAGTTGGCCAGCACCTCCGCGATCTGCTCGTCGTCGACCTCGGCCACGACGTCCAGATCACCGGAACGCCACTGCTTCTCCCGCTCGGCGCGCTTGGCGACGAGCTGCTTCTCCTTGTCGCGCAGCCGCGCGGCCTTCTCGAAGTCCTGCGCGTCGATGGCGCTTTCCTTCTCCCGGCGGGCATCGGCGATCTTGTCGTCGAATTCGCGCAGGTCCGGCGGAGCGGTCATCCGGCGGATGCGCATCCGCGCGCCCGCCTCGTCGATCAGGTCGATCGCCTTGTCCGGCAGGAACCGGTCGTTGATGTACCGGTCGGCCAGCGTGGCCGCGGCCACCAGCGCACCGTCGGTGATGGACACCCGGTGGTGCGCCTCGTAGCGGTCGCGCAGGCCCTTCAGGATGTTGATGGTGTGCTCGACCGTCGGCTCGCCCACCTGGACCGGCTGGAACCGGCGCTCCAGGGCGGCGTCCTTCTCGATGTACTTGCGGTACTCGTCGAGGGTGGTGGCACCGATGGTCTGCAGCTCACCGCGGGCCAGCTTCGGCTTCAGGATCGAGGCCGCGTCGATCGCGCCCTCGGCGGCACCCGCACCCACGAGCGTGTGCAGCTCGTCGATGAACAGGATGATGTCGCCGCGGGTGTTGATCTCCTTGAGCACCTTCTTCAGGCGCTCCTCGAAATCACCGCGGTAGCGGCTGCCCGCGACCAGGGAACCCAGGTCGAGGGTGTAGAGCTGCTTATCCTTCAGCGTCTCCGGCACCTCGCCGTTGACGATGGCCTGAGCGAGACCCTCGACGACGGCGGTTTTACCGACGCCGGGCTCACCGATCAGGACCGGGTTGTTCTTGGTGCGGCGGCTCAGCACCTGCATGACGCGCTCGATCTCCTTCGAGCGGCCGATGACCGGGTCGAGTTTGCCTTCGAGTGCGGCCTGGGTCAGGTTGCGGCCGAACTGGTCGAGGACCAGCGAGGTGGACGGGGTCCCGGATTCGCCACGAGCACCGGACTCCACCGCCTCCTTACCGCCCTGGTAGCCGGACAGCAGCTGGATGACCTGCTGCCGCACCCGGTTGAGGTCGGCGCCCAGCTTCACCAGCACCTGGGCCGCGACGCCTTCGCCCTCACGAATCAGGCCGAGCAGAATGTGCTCGGTGCCGATGTAGTTGTGGCCGAGCTGCAGCGCCTCGCGCAGGCTCAGCTCCAGCACCTTCTTGGCCCGGGGGGTGAAGGGGATGTGACCGGACGGCGCCTGCTGGCCCTGTCCGATGATCTCCTCCACCTGGCTGCGCACACCCTCGAGCGAAATTCCCAGCGACTCCAGGGACTTCGCCGCGACACCCTCACCCTCGTGGATCAGGCCCAGCAGGATGTGCTCGGTGCCGATGTAGTTGTGGTTGAGCATCCGAGCCTCTTCTTGGGCCAGGACAACGACCCGCCGCGCGCGGTCGGTGAACCTCTCGAACATCGCTCCCTCACTTCCTGCTCCGCTATCCACGGCATCCGGCGCTGCTGTTGTGCTTCGTGCTTCACACCTGTGGCGCCAGCCTGCCATGAAGCCCTGGGGTTGCATCCCCCGCCTCTACTGTAGTTGGCGGGGGTCACGGCCGTCGTCCGTCTACCCTATTGCGAACGGGCGACACCGCGAGTCATACCGTTCTAACGCGGCTCCAACCCGGAACGTTTCCCCAGCAACTACGCCCACAGCTGAATTTTCGGGCCCCCTTCCCGACGTCGGGGTTCGCGGCCCCGAAACTCGGCCGCGAATCTCCGCGCGACGTCCTCGCCGACGGAACTATCCGGTGAGCGGTGGGATGAAATGGCAGGGCACGGGGTGCGGATCGTCCGGATCCAGGGCGTTGAGGGCGAACGCGGCCGCCCGGTCGCTGCCCGCGATGCCCGCGTGCTCCGAATAGTCCGACGCGCAGCCGTCCTGGACCACGATGTTCGTCGTCGTCGGTCCGGGTACCAGGGCAACGGTGTACGGGACCACCAGCTCGTCGTAGCGGGTCTCGATATTGGTGTAGGTGACGTCCGGGTCGTAGACGCCGTCGGAGTTCAGGGAGCGGAGGAAATCCGTACTGCCCGTCATCTGCGCGCAGGCGGCACAGGGGCTCACGCCCAGGACGCCGTCGAAGGCCGGCTCCGCGCCCAGGCGCCGCGCGAACTCACGAGCCGGATCGATCACCGGGCCGAAGGTGCCCAGCCACGGCGCGGCGATCGCCACGAACTTGTCGACCTTGTCCGAACCGCCCAGCCGCTTGACGAAGTAGTTGCCCACCAGATTGCCCTGCGAATGCGCGATCAGATCGACCTTCGCGGCGCCGGTCGCCGCCAGCACCCGGTCCACTAACTCCGCGAGCTGCGCCGAACTGTCCTCGATCGGCCGCATGCCGCCGATCGCCGAGAGCGGCCACGGCAGGTCGTAGGCGCCGTAGGTCAGCGAGTAGACGCAATATCCCTCGTTGGCCAGCAGCGGCGCGTACACGCCCCAGTTCGTCTGCGCCCCGCCGCCGGTGCCGTGCACCAGCACCACGGGTTCGGGATGCGCGGCGCTGGGCCGGCACGACCAGTCGTCGGCGCCGGGCAGGGAACCACCCGGATTTCGCAGCTCATACGGAATGCCGGAGAAGAAGTTGTAGTCCACCGGATATTCGGCGTGGGCCGCCGCTGCGGCGGTCACCCACAGGGTGCTCAATACCGCCAGGACGAGGATGGATCCGGGTAACCGGCGCAGCAGACGCGGCGCACGCACGGGATGAGACGACATCGAGAGCTCCAAAAACTAGAACGCGTTTCAACACGCTAGCGGGAGCAGGGAACCGTGCGGATCGATACCGGCGGGTAACCGGAATCGCGCGTCACATCCGGCGGACGGATCTCAGAGGTCGCGCTGCGAGATGATGCCGTTCTGGATGGCCAGCGCCGCCAGCCGCACCCGCTTCTGATTCTGCGGCAGATCCTCGACGCCGAACTTCGAAAACAGCGCGCGCAGATGGGTTTTGATCGCATCCACGCTCAGATACAACTCGTCGGCGATCTGCTGATTGGAGGCGGGCGTGGCGAATTCGGTATTGCCGCGGTACGGGCGGCACAGCGCGATCAGAACCGCGCGCTGCGTATCGGTGAGTGAACGGGGACTCGGCACCGAGCCGACGGAAGTCCGGGTCGCGTCGTCGACCGTACCGGTGTAATCGTGAAACGACAGCATCGAGGTCCCGACCCGGATGCGGTCGCCGGCCTCCAGCCGGCGGCGGCCGGCCAGCCGCTCGCCGTTGACGAAGGTGCCGTTGCGCGAGAGTCCGTCGTCGACGATCGTCCAGTGCGCGCCGAGGTATTCCACTGCCGCATGCAGTCGCGACACCTCGGCGTCCCAGCCCAGGGACAGATCTGCCTGCGGCGAACGCCCGATGGTGATGCGCTGATGATCCGGCGTCAGCGTCAGTTCGTGGCGGCGGCCGGTGTCGTCGATGAACCGGAGAAACGATTCGTGAATATTCGTCACCGCGTTGCTACCCCCACCCTCGTACCGCCAGTGACGTGGTCTGCATAGGCCCCATGGTGCCGCGCCGACGCGGCGACGAGCAAGATCACCACGCCGGGACCGTCCGGGTACGGCCGCACCGAAATACCGCGACCGCACGGAAATACCGCCGAGGCATCGAAATGCCGCTGCCGCCCGGACGTCGCACGATTCCTCCGGGCGGCAGCGGCACAGACGCAGCCGGGTCTTTTCGACCGCACTAGTTGTTGCGGCCGACTTCCTTGTGGTAGCTCTCCACGACATCGGCGGAGATGCGACCGCGCGCGGAAACCTTGTGGCCCTTACGCCGCGCCCACTCCCGAATTGCCGCACTCTGTTCGCGATCCATGGAAACTCGGCCCTTCGGCGCACCGGTGGTCGCACCGACCGGCTTGCTGCGCCGGCGACCGCTCACCCGGCGGGCATTGGCAACCCACACGTCCAGCCCGTCCCGCAGCTTCGCCGCATTCGCCGCCGACAGGTCGATCTCGTACGAAACACCGTCGATCGCGAACTCGATGGTCTCGTCCGCAATGGACTCACCATCGACATCGTCGATCAGGCTAACGGTGACCTTCTTTGCCATGAGATGAACGTCCTCTCGAAATCGTGCGACCCGGATACCAGGCCGATGCCCGAGTCGAGAATACCTCTAGATACGAAATTTCCAAGACGGGGAATCGGCATTCAAACCCGGTACTCAGCGACCGGACGGACGCACAATTGGGAACAGTATGGTTTCCCGGATTCCGAGTCCGGTCAGTGCCATCAGCAACCGATCGATTCCCATACCGGTACCGGTTGTCGGCGGCATACCGTGTTCCATGGCGGCGAGGAAGTCCTCGTCCAGCCGCATGGCCTCCTCGTCACCGGCGGCGGCGAGTCTGGCCTGGTCGACAAAACGTTCCCGCTGTACGACCGGATCCACGAGTTCCGAATAGCCCGTAGCCAACTCGAATCCGCGGACATACAGATCCCACTTCTCCGTGACGCCCGGCTTACTGCGATGCTGGCGCGTCAAGGGTGAGGTCTCCACCGGGAAGTCCCGCACGAAAGTGGGCGCATAGAGCTTGTCGCCATAGCTGTGTTCCCACAGTTCCTCGACAAGTTTGCCGTGGCCGTAACCCTTGTCCGGAGGAATTTCCAGACCGACCCGATCGGCTAGCGCGAGCAATTCCGGAACAGTAGTTTCCGGCGTTACCTCGACCCCCAGCGAATCGGATAGCGAGGGATACATCTCGATGGTGTTCCACTCACCACTCAGGTCGTATTCCGTACCGTCGGCGAGTGTGACGACCTGAGTGCCGAAGACCTCTTGTGCGACTTCCTGGATCAATTCCCGCATCATCCGCGCGGAATCGTCGTAGGTGCCGTAGGCCTCATAAGTTTCCAACATCGCGAACTCGGGCGAATGCGTCGAGTCGGCGCCCTCGTTACGGAAGTTGCGATTGACCTCGAAGACCTTCTCGATCCCGCCCACCACGCAGCGCTTCAGGAACAACTCCGGCGCGATGCGCAGATACAGATCCATATCCAGCGCATTGGAATGGGTGACGAACGGACGCGCCGCCGCACCTCCGTGCAAAGTCTGCAGCATCGGCGTCTCTACCTCGAGGAAACCCCTGCGCTCCAACGCATTTCGCAGTGCGCGCACGGCCGCCACCCGGGTGCGGGCCATCTCCCGCGCCTCCGGGCGCACGATGAGGTCGACATAGCGCTGGCGGACCCGCGACTCCTCGCTCATCTCCTTGTGCGCCACCGGCAGCGGACGCAGCGATTTGGCCGCCATCGACCACGAATCGGCCATCACGCTCAATTCGCCGGTGCGGGAGGAAATCACTTCGCCGTGCACGAAGACGAAATCGCCCAGATCGACATCGGCCTTCCACGCCGCCAGCGCATCGGCGCCGACACCGTTCAGGCTGATCATCGCCTGCAGCTTGGTGCCGTCCCCCTCCTGCAGCGTGGCGAAGCAGAGCTTGCCGGTATTGCGCATGAAGATGACCCGGCCGGCCACGCCGGCCTGCACGCCGGTGCTGGTGTCGGGCTCGAGGTCGGGATAGGCGGCGCGGATCTCGGCGAGGGTGTGGGTCCGCGGCACCACCACCGGATACGGCTCTACGCCCGCGTCGAGCAGCCGCTCACGCTTCTCCCGGCGGATCCGCATCTGCTCGGGAACGTCGACTTCCGCTGCGGCAGGATGCGATTGCCCCGCAGGAACCCGGCCCGCGGAGCCACCGGACGAAGGGCTTTTCGGGGTGCTCACAGCGAACCACCCTATCGTGCGCCGGAAATCGTTCTGCGCGCGCCCGACCCCCGCTCACCCGGGCTATTACAGCGAGACGAGTGCGGTGATCTCACCGGCCAGATGCGGTGCGCCGGCGGCCACCGACAGCAGCCCCGCGGCCTTTACCGCCTGGTAGCCACCGACCAGATCGGTGGCCCGGTGCAGACCCAGCTGCTGCAGTGTGGCTGCCGCCAAACTGGAGGTGTAACCCTCCGAGCAGACGATCACCCATTCGCGATCGTGATCGGTGGCCAGGGCGAGCCGTGCGGGGCTGGTGGGGTCCAGCCGCCACTCCAGCACATTGCGCTCGATCACCAGGGCGCCCGGCAGGGTGCCCTCCTTGACCCGCTGGGCCTGCGGACGGATGTCGACCAGCAGGGCGCCGCGCGCGATCGCCTCCGGCAATTCGAACGCGTACATGCGCGTCAATCGCGCACGCGCCGCCTCCAGCATGTCGTTGATGGTGAGATGCGGGTACGTCATTTCACATCGCCTTCGGGCTGGTCGGTGAGCAAGGTCCGGGTACGTCGCAGCGTCCCGTGGCCGGTCACCTCGTAATACGACATGGCGGACAGAGGTGGTGAATACGCGTGCACCGAGAGCGTCGGATTCGACGGCTCGGGCACACCCGCGAACTGATCCGGGGCACGCACCACGTCGTGCACCCAGCCGAGCGGGAACGAGGCCTGATCACCGGCGGTGAGAGTGCGCTGGCGCAATTCCTTGCCGTTCCAGCGGAATTCCGAGAGCGCACCGCTCAGCACGGTGAGCGCGCCGAGCGAGCCGGCGTGGTCGTGCAATTCCGTCGACCGGTCCGGCACCCAGCTGATCAGCCAGACATCGACCTCGTCGTCGGCGAGAAGCCGGACGGCCCAACGGTTTTCGGTGGGCCACACGCCACCGGACGGCAGCAGGTGGTCGAAGCGGCCCGCCATGACGTCCTCGGCGCCCTCGTCGGTCAGCCGCAGCAGATCCGCCGGGCGCAGCCGGGTCGGCAATGCGGACGACACCGAGCGATCGGTGATCTCGGCGGTGAGGCGGTTGGCCGGACGAGCGGGCGGCAACTGCCCCGTCCGACGCCGCGCGACATCACCGCTCGCGGCGGAGGTAACAGCAGAGGTGAGGACAGAGGAACGCATGAGCGAAGCTCCAGGAGTAGTGGACGGCCGAGGGCGGATACGCAGCCTCGACAATCAGCCGAGGCGAATCAGCCTCGACAACACTCCTGGGTGCTCACGCGGAAAGTCACGAGCCGAAGTCTAGCAGGGTGACCAGCGCGTGCAAGGCGGTGTGTTTCACCCCATAGCGCGCCGGTCACGGGCGGCGGCGCTGCTGGTTGCGCTCGTAGACCAGACGGAGGCCGTCCAGGGTCAGATGCGGCTCGTGGTGGTCGATGGTCTCGGATTCGGGGACGATCAGCGGTGCGGTCGGGCCCGTCGCCACCACCGACACATCGTCACCGGCGAAGGCGTCGAGTTCGTCGCGAATCCGGTCGATCAAACCGTCCACCAGGCCCGCGAAGCCGAACACCGCGCCGGACTGCATGCACTCCATGCTGTTCTTACCCACCACCGAACGCGGGCGGGTCAGTTCCGCGCGCCGCAGCGCACTCCGGGCCACCAGCGCCTCGGTGGAGATCTCCACGCCGGGGGCGATCGTCCCGCCGAGGAACTCGCCCTTCGCCGACACCAGGTCGACACAGATGGCAGTGCCGAAATCGACCACGATCGCCGGCGACTCGAAACGATGATATGCCGCAAGGCAGTTCACGATCCGGTCCGCGCCGACCTCTTTCGGATTGTCGACCAGCAGCGGGATTCCGGTGCGCACACCGGGTTCCACCAGCACGTGCGGCACGTGCGACCAGTAGCGACCCAACATGGTGCGCAACTCCCGCAGCACCGGCGGCACCGTCGACAAGGCCGACACCCCGACCACCTGGTCCAGCCGCTCGCCCACCAAACCCCGCACCTGCATGGCGAATTCGTCGGCGGTCAGCAGCGGATTGGTGTGCACGCGCCAGGTGTGCACCAGCTCCGCATGCGCACCACTGCCCGAGAACAGGCCGATCTCGATACTGGTGTTGCGGACGTCGATCGTCAGCAGCATCCTCGCCCCGCTGCCCGCGGCTCAGGCGAAGGTCAGCGAGCGCGGCGAGGTCAACCCCGAACCCTCCGGGGCGTGCGCCGGGTCCGAACCCAGCTCCACCGGACGGTTGCGGTCGTCGACGAACACCACCCGCGGCTGGTACTCGCGCAGCTCGGCCTCGTCCATCATGCCGTAGGCGATCAGGATGACGAGATCACCCGGATTCACCAGATGCGCTGCTGCGCCGTTGATTCCGATCACGCCCGAACCGCGCTCACCGGCGATCACATAGGTTTCCAGCCGGGCGCCGTTGTCGATGTCGACGATGCAGACCTGCTCACCCTCGAGCAGATCGGCGGCGTCCATCAGATCCGGGTCCACGGTCACCGAACCCACATAGTGCAGATCGGCGTGAGTCACCGTGGCACGGTGGATCTTCGACTTCATCATGGTGCGCAACATCGTGGTCGCCTTTCCTATGCGTCGGCCTGGGCAGGCTGGAAATCGGGGACAGCGTTGTGGCCGTCGGCGGGTGCGACGGGTCCGGAGGCGGCAGCCTGCGTAACCACGGAGGGCCCCGCGGACGCCGCATCGGACACCGCGGGAGGGACGGAAACGGGCACGTTGTCGATCAGGCGGGTGGCGCCGATGCGGGCGGCCACCAGCAGGCGAGCGTTCCCGCTGCTCGGAATGGGACCCAGATCCGAACCACGCAACTCCAGGTAGTCGACGTCGACACCGGTCGCACCGTCGAGCACCGAACGAGCCGCGGCCAGAACCGCGTCGGGCCCGCGCCCCGCCGCATGCCGGCCCGCGGCCAGCGCGGCGGACAGCGTGATCGCCAACTCGCGCTGCTGTTCGTCCAGGTAGCGGTTGCGCGAGGACAGCGCCAGGCCGTCGGACTCGCGCACCGTGGGCACCGCGACGATATCGACGTCGAAGTTCAGATCCCGGACCATCTGCCGGATCAAGGTCAGCTGCTGATAGTCCTTCTCGCCGAAGAACGCCTCGTGCGGACGCACGATCTGCAGCAGTTTCGCCACCACCGTCAGCATCCCGGCGAAATGGGTCGGGCGGCTGGCGCCCTCCAATTCGGCGCCGAGCGGTCCCGGATGGACCGAGGTGCGCGGGCCGTCCGGATACATCTGGGCGACGCTCGGCGCGAACACCAGCGCCACGCCCTCCTCGCGCAGCAGCGCCACATCGCTGTCGAGGGTGCGCGGGTACTTGTCGAAGTCCTCGTTCTCACCGAATTGCAGCGGGTTGACGAAGATCGACACCACCACAACCTGATTCGTGCGCTTGGCGCGGCGCACCAACTCCAGATGGCCCTCGTGCAAAGCACCCATCGTCGGCACCAGCGCGACCGTGCGACCGACCCCGCGCAGTGCGGAGGTCACCGCCGAAACACCGGCCGGCTCGTGGACGACCGTGAGCTCGCCCGGGCGATACAGCTTGCGCAGCTGCTCCGGGGTCAGCTTCTTCGCTCCCGAATTCGACATCAGTATCCCTCCAGCAGGCCGATCAGATCCGGATTCGTGCGGGCCAGCTGCGCCGTGCGCAGCGACATCGCGCGATAGCCGGCCGCCAGTTCCGGATCGGCAGCGGCCAGTGCCTCCAGGTGCGTCGAGACGGCGAGGGCGTCACCCCGCGCCACCGGACCGGTCAGCGCAGGCAGGCCGCGCCGCAGCGCGTTGTCCAGCGCCGCCGAGACCAGCGGCGCCAACATCCGCTCCGCCAATCCGTTGGGCTGGTCGTCGACCACCTGCTGCCCCAGCAGGCCCGGACCCTCCAGCGCCGCCCGCAACGCCGCGACCGCATCGACGATCAGGGTGACCAGATGATTACTGCCGTGCGCGAGAGCCGCGTGGTACAGCGCGCGATTCTCCTCCGGGACCCGCACCGGCTCGCCGCCCATCTCGATCACCAGCGACTGCGCGATGGCATAGCCGATCTCGTCGGCCGCGGTGATGCCGAAACAGGCATTCGCCAGGCGGGCGGTGTCCTCGTCGTGGCCGGTGAAGGTCATCGCCGGATGGATCGCCAGCGGGCGGACATCGGTCAGCGGGGACAGGACGGCCACACCGTTGGCCCCCGAGGTATGCGCGACGATCGTTCCCGGACGGACCACCCGCGCCGCCGCCAAACCGGCCACCAGACCGGGCAGTTCACTGTCCGGTACGGCCAGGATCAACAGTTCGCTGCGCGCCGCGATCTCCTCGGCCGGCAAGATCTGCGATTCCGGCAACCGCGTGTGCGCCCGATGCCGCGACGCATCGGAAATCGCCGACACCCCGAACACCACGTGCCCGGCCCGCTCCAGCGCGACACCCAGCGCCGAACCCACCCGGCCCGCCGACACGATGCCGACCGTCAGCCGGGCCGGCGCCGGATCACTGCCGGGTACAGCGGACGAGCCCGAGACCGCAGGCGCGGCGGGGCGCGACGAATCGGCCTCGTCGGGCCGCGAAAAATCGGAGGTCACCGTTGTCCTCTCGGAAGGCGTTCCAGTCCCGCATGGCGGGTACCGGACGTTACGAGTCGAGAATAGGTAGTGACCGGGGGCGCTGCCAGAGGACCCGCGCGTGATATTTCCCTCAGTAGATTCGGCCTGCGCTTCGCTCCGGACCTTTGGCCTCCGCTTCGCTTCGGACCTTTGGCCTCCGCTTCGCTTCGGACCTTTGGCTTCCGCTTCGCTTCGGCAGGGGTCTCGGCTGCCGCCCTTACGCGGCCTTGCGGGCGGGTTCGCTGCGGTAGCGGGAGGTGGGGCCGTGGATGCCCAGGAGGCGCCAGGCGACCTTGGCCACGGGGTTCATCAGGCCGCTGGTGGTGGCCAGTGCTCGGACATCGCCGAAGATGTTGCGCATGGTGACCTGGGATTCGGTGCTGCCCCAATAGGCCTCGCGCATCACCTCCGCGGGGATGTCGAACTTCTCCACGAACTCCTTGGGCGGAGTCATGATCATGTCGAGCATGATCCGCATCGCGGTCGGGAAGAGCAGCGACAGCACGAACTTCGTGGCCGGATTCATGCCGGGCACGTTGCGGCGCAGATATTCGTGTGCGAACGAGATGTGGCGCGCCTCTTCCGCCACGTGGATCTGCATCACCCGCTGCACCATCGGATGCAGGTCGGTACCGGCGCGCAGCAGCGACTTCTGCAGGTGGTCGATGGGTTCCTCACCGCCGAGGATCATCGTGAAGAACAGTTCCGGGAAGTACTTCACGGCCGGCCAGATGATCATGGTCAGCTTGCGGTCGACGGTGCCCATGCCGACCACATCCTCGCCGATGCGGTTGATCATCTCCTGGAACATCATCGTGTGGTTGCACTCTTCGGCCGCCTCGTGCGTCACGTAGCGGAATTCCGGATCACCGTTGGGCACCGACACCAGGTACTGCATCAGACCGCGGATCAGCAGTTGCTCGAAGTCCAGGCCGACCTTGGCGATACCGGCCTGGCGCCACATACCCATGGCGATTTTGCGTTCCACCGGCTGCGCCTTGTACCAGGGATGGCGTCCCAGCGGATCCTCGTCCGGCATGATCCAGCGGGTGTCGGTGGGATCGACCGCGAATTCCGGTGAATCCCAATCGATGTCGACGTAGGGGTCGAAGTTCTTGTGCACCGACCCCTCGGACAGACCGCGCAGGATCTCGTGATACTCGGGATCGGCCGACGTGTTCTTTACGGCAGTGGACAGCATCTTCGGTGTCTCCTTCGCAGTACTCTCCTGCGAAAGTTACCGATACTTAGCGTCACATGCAACCTGTTTCACAGGCGTGATCGCGGGCATTACGAGCTGTTCTGCTCCGATCGCAGATTCGCCATGATCTCCGCGACGGTGAGTTTGCGCCCCGGCTGATCCTCGTCGGAATCGGCGTGGCGACGACGGCGGGAACCGGCGGTACCCATGGTCGTCGTGGGCTGGACGGGAGCCAGCCGCGGCACCGAGGAACTCGGGCGCGAGTCGCCGGACTCCGTGGTCGCCGGCTCGGAAGTACCGTTCGCCGACGCGGTGGCGGATTTCGCCGAGCTCGCCGAGGGATCGTCGATCTGCCGGTCGCCGGACGGGGCCGATCCGGACTCCGACGACAGGGGCTCCGACGGCTGAGACTCCGACGGCTGAAACTCCGACGATCCGGACTGCGCTTCCCCACCCTGGCGACCGCCGTTTCCGTCGCCGTTCACCGACGGTCCGGACGAAACCCCCTCCTCATCCAGCGCCTCCGCCGACACCACGGCGGTCTCGGCCGTCACCGGATCGTCGTACGGACTGGCGAAGGCCGGGGGTTCGGGATGATCGGGATCGAAGACCGGCGAGACCACGTGCAGCGGCACGGCAGGTGCGCTCCACGCGTCCCAGGTGTCGGTTTCCTGCGAGCTACCGTTCGCCACGGTCGCGTGGGTGAGCTCCTGCACCCGCACGGCCTCGGCGCGCAGCGCCGGTCGGTCGACCAGTAGGTCGCCGTCGAACAGCCGCTGCAGACTTTCGCGCAACACGGTCAGTTCGCTGCGCAGCGCGGCCAGTTCGGCGGCGTCCGCGCCGACCTCCCGGCGCACCCGCGATTCGACACCGAGTTCGTATTCGCGGCGGGCGGTGATCTCGCGTTCGAGCTGCAACTCGTAGACCTTCTGCAGGTCACGAGCCTTGGCCTGATCGATCGCCGCATCCCGGCGATAGCGGGTCGCCGCCAGCGCGGCCACCGCGGCGGCCCACAGAGCCGCGACCAAACCGACCCGGACCAACTGCACATTGTTGCTGAAAATCAGAAACACACTGGCAATCAGACCGAGCAGAATTAATACGCCGACGACGATTTTTCCCGCGTTGTCCCGCTGTCGCGGGGAAGCACTGCTACGGGAGGGTGAAACCATGTCCGCAAGGGTAGCTCGAATAGCGGATTCCGGCGCGCAGCCGGTCCGGAACTCCACTCGATTGCGTTAGCTATGAGGTAGCCGGTTCGTCTGGTGGCTCATGTGGCGCGCGGCAGCAATACTCCAGCCACAGCGCGGCGGCGACCAGCACCACACCGGCGATCAAACCCACGATGGCGCCGGGGGTGTCCGAGGCGGCCGCGCGGATATCCGACCGCTGCGGCAGCACCCAGATCAAAAAGCCCAGCCACACGCCGGCCGCCAGGGACCCCACCTGCGCCGAAGCCTTCGCCAGCGCCACCGCGCGGGCCGCGGTGATCGGATGCAACTGTTTCGGCCCGTCACCGATGCGGTGATCGCCGACGCGGGCGCGAATCACGAACGCCAGCACCGCTTCCACGGCGGCCACCGGATACAGCGAGGCGGCCGCGATCACCGTGATCGGCGGAAAGCTCGAATAGGCCCACCGAGTCGCCACCCACGCCACCGCGGCGGCGATCACGACATTGGCGAGCAGATCCAGAATTTTGGTCGGCCTCATGACGTTCATGACCAGCCGCCGTTCATCGTTGCGCCGCGGACAGCGACAGGTCGGTGAGCCGGACGCCGTCGATCTCGTCCGGATCGAGCTCGGCGAGCAGTTCCCGAATCGGCCGGGTCCGGCCGAGCACCTCCAGCGTCGCGTCGGGTTCGACTTCGGCCCACGGAATCAGGACGAACGCGCGATTGTGCGCCTGCGGATGCGGCAGTGTCAGTTCCGGGTCCGCACTGGTCACCGGATGCAGCCCCGCGGGGCCACGCTCCGCGCACCAGATCACGTCGACATCCAGAGTCCGTGCGCCCCAGCGGATCTCGCGGACACGCCCGGACCGCCGTTCCAACCGCTGTCCGCGTTCGAGCCAATCGCGCGGGCCCAGCTCCGAATCCTCGACCACCACAACGGCATTGAGGTAGTCCTCCTGCGGCACTCCACCCCACGGAGCGGTCGAGTACACCGACGAGACGGCGACCAGCTGCGGCGTCAGCGCCTCCACCACACTGCGGAGATGGGCGAGCCGATCCCCCAGATTCGACCCGATCGACAGCACCGCACGGCTCATCCTGCCACCTCCGGGGTCGGCGGTAATCCTCGCCGCCTGGTGGCCACCACGCGGACATCGGCGAAGGTGTGCGGAATCGGCGCCGAGGGCTTGTGCACGACCACCTCCGCCGCGGTGACGCGCTCGTCGCGCATCACATCGTCGGCGATCTCGGCGACGACGGTCTCGATGAGATTGCGCGGCGGGCCGGAGACGATCGCGACCGCGCGTTGCGCCAGCTCGCCGTAGTCGACGGTGGCCGACAGCTCATCAGTCGCGGCCGCCTTCGCGAAATCCAGCCACAGGGTGATGTCGACCAGGAATTCCTGGCCGTCGCGGCGCTCGAAATCGAAGCAGCCGTGGTGACCGTAGGCGCGCAGACCGCGCAGCTCGATGCGATCGGTACTCACTCGCTCCCCTGATTGTGTGAACCGGCTTCGGCGGCTCGCCGCCCCGCAGATTCGGCGGCTCGCCGCCCCGCAGATTCAGCGGCTCGCCGCCAGGCATCCGCGACGGCGATGGCGTCGAGCGACGACCGCACATCGTGCACTCGCACGCCCCATGCGCCGTGCTGAGCGGCCAGGGCGGAGATGGTGGCGGTGGCGACCTCACGCCCGTCGGGCGGGCGCGGTCCGGACTCGTCGGCCAGCAGCGAACCCAGGAAACGCTTGCGGGAGGCGCCGACCAGAATCGGCAACCCCTGGGCCGTCAGTTCCGGCAGTGCGCCCAGCAGGGCCCAGTTGTGCTCGGCGTTCTTGGCGAAGCCGAGGCCGGGGTCCAGTACCAGCCGGCTCGGATGCACACCGGCCGCCATAGCCAGATCCACCTGGGACGAGAGTTCGGCCAGCACCTCGCACACGACGTCGTCGTAGTGATCGGCGGGGCCGATGTGGCGATGATCGGCATTCGCCCGCCAGTGCATCAGAATCCACGGGATCTCGGCGGCGGCAACGACTTTCACCATCTCGGCATCCGCGCGACCACCGGATACGTCGTTGACCACGCTCACTCCGGCGTCGATCGCGGCGGCCGCGACACTGGCCCGCATGGTGTCCACACTGGTCGGCACGCCGGCTTCCACCAGACCGCGAATCACCGGGACCACCCGCTGGGCCTCGGTCTCCGGATCGATGCGAACGGCGCCCGGGCGGGTGGACTCACCGCCCACATCGATGATGTCGGCGCCCGCCTGGTACAGCCGCACCCCGTGGGCGACCGCGACAGCCGGATCGAGGTAGCGGCCACCGTCGGAGAAGGAGTCGCTGGTGACGTTCACCACGCCCATCACCACGCACGAGCGCCCGTCCCGGGGAGTGATCAATGCGCTCATGGGCGATCGCTCATTTGCGCAGGATCAGGTCGAGAGCTTCGGCGCGCGAGGACGCGTTGGTCTGCAGCAGGCCGCGGACCGCGGACGTGGTGGTGCTCGCGCCCGGCTTGCGGATGCCGCGCATCGCCATGCACAGATGCTCGGCCTCCACCACCACGATGGCGCCCCGCGGATCCAGCTTCCGCATGACCGCATCGGCGATCTGGCTGGTCAGCCGCTCCTGGACCTGCGGCCGCTTGGCGTACAGGTCGACCAGGCGGGCCAGTTTGGACAGACCGGTGACCCGGCCCTGCGGGCCCGGAATATATCCGACGTGGGCGACCCCGTGGAAGGACACCAGGTGATGTTCGCAGGTCGAGTACATCGGGATGTCGCGCACCAGCACCAATTCCTGATGCCCTTCGTCGAAGGTGGTGTTCAGCACCGAATCAGGTTCCACGTACAGGCCCGCGAACATCTCGCGATAGGCGCGCGCGACCCGGGCGGGAGTATCGATCAGCCCGGGGCGGTCGGGGTCCTCCCCGACCGCGACCAGTAGTTCACGTACCGCGGCCTCGGCCCGCTTCTGGTCGAAGGGCCGACCGGTACCCAGCGCGATCAGGGCCGGTTCCTCCGCAACCACGGCGGCACCCGCGCCCGACGCCGAATCCGACCCGGCGGGAGCGCTGTTGTTGGCCGACATACGAGGACACCTCCACAATCACGTAAATCAACGCGCCGACAGCGCGGTTCGACCGTCGAGCCTAATCGCAGCCGGTCAGCGGTGGCTGTTCGGTCCGTCCCAATCGCCGTGATCCTGAGTGCCGTTCTGCGTCGATCCGTCCTGATCTCCGGGCCATTCGGGCCGGCGATGACCGCCGCCGTAACGCTGCGGCTCGCCATAGCGCTGAGGCTCGCCGTATCCCTGCGAGCCGCCGCCCTGAGGGGCGCCGCCGTACTCCGGCTGCTGCGGCGATCCGCCCGCGGACGGATCCTCCTGCGGCGGCCAGCCCGGAGCCGACCAGCCGGCGGGAGCGCCGTAATCCGGCCGGGAGCCGTGCGTACTCTGCCGCGGATATCCCGGGCCACCCGCGGGCCGCGGGTAGTTCCCGGGCTGCGGGGCGGGATAGCTGTAGCCGGTCGGAGCCGGGGCCGGGTTGCGATGGCCCTCCTGCGGATAACCGTTGGCCGGCACCGGCTGCGGAGCCGGCTGCTGGTTCGGCTTGCGGGTCTCGGCTTCCTCCGGCCACGGCTCACCGCGTTCGGCGGCGAGCTCGCGCGGGGTCTTCACCGGCGGCCGATCCGAGGGCACGCGTTCACCGAAATCGTTGAAGGCGGTGATGCGCGGACGCTTGTCGACGGTGGCGAGCACCTGCTCGAGGTCCTTGCGGTGCAGGGTCTCGCGCTCCAGCAGCGCGGTGGCCAGCGCGTCGAGTTCGTCGCGATATTCGTTGAGGATCGCCCAGGCCTCGGTGTGCGCGGCCTCGATGAGGTTGCGCACCTCCTCGTCGATCTCGCGGGCCACCTCATGCGAATAGTCAGAGCCTGTGCCCATCGTGCGGCCCAGGAACGGGTCGCCCTGTTCCTGCCCGTAGCGCACCGCGCCCAGCCGGGCACTCATGCCGTATTCGGTGACCATGGCACGCGCGATCTTGGTCGCCTGGTCGATATCGGACGAGGCGCCGGTGGTCGGCTCGTGGAAGACCAACTCCTCGGCGGCGCGGCCACCCATCGCCATCACCAGGCGGGCGATCATCTCCGAACGGGTCATCAGGCCCTTGTCGTCCTCGGGCACGGTCATGGCGTGCCCGCCGGTGCGACCGCGGGCCAGGATGGTGACCTTGTAGACGGGCTCGATATCCGGCATCGCCCACGCGGCCAGGGTGTGACCACCCTCGTGGTAGGCGGTGATCTTCTTCTCGTGCTCGCTGATGATCCGGCTCTTGCGCCGCGGGCCGCCGATTACGCGGTCGACCGATTCCTCCAGCGCCGGTCCGGTGATGACGTTGCCGTGCTCACGGGCGGTGAGCAGCGCCGCCTCGTTGATCACGTTGGCCAGATCCGCACCCGACATGCCGACGGTGCGCTTGGCGAGGCCGTCCAGATCGGCATCGGGGGCGATCGGCTTGCCCTGCGAATGCACCCGCAGGATCGCGCGCCGACCGGCGAGGTCGGGATTGCCGACCGGGATCTGGCGGTCGAAGCGGCCCGGGCGCAGCAGCGCCGGGTCCAGGATGTCCGGGCGGTTGGTGGCCGCGATGATGATCACACCGGTGCGGTCGCCGAAACCGTCCATCTCGACCAGCAACTGGTTCAGCGTCTGCTCGCGCTCGTCGTGCCCACCGCCGAGGCCGGCGCCGCGCTGGCGGCCGACCGCGTCGATCTCGTCGACGAAGATGATGCAGGGGCTGTTCTGCTTGGCCTGGTCGAACAGGTCACGCACGCGGGAGGCGCCGACGCCGACGAACATCTCGACGAAGTCGGAACCGGAGATGGTGAAGAACGGCACCCCGGCCTCACCCGCGACCGCGCGGGCCAGCAGCGTCTTACCGGTTCCGGGCGGGCCGTAGAGCAGCACGCCCTTGGGGATCTTGGCGCCCAGCGCCTGGTAGCGAGCCGGATTCTGCAGGAAGTCCTTGATCTCGTACAGCTCTTCGACGGCCTCGTCGGCACCGGCCACATCGGCGAATGTGGTCTTGGGCATATCCTTCGACAGCTGTTTGGCCTTGGATTTACCGAAGCCCATCATGCCGCCGCGACCACCGCCCTGCATCCGGGCCATCACGAAGACGAACAGACCCAGCAGAATCACCATCGGCAGCACGAACAGCAGCACCTGGGTGAACCAGCTGTCCTGTTTGACCGCGGTGTTGAACGGCGCTCCGGACTGCTGCACGTCGCGCAGGATCTGCGCGGAGACCTCGCTGCCGCCGGGGTACTTGGCCATGATCTGGGTCTGGCCGCCGGTGGCGTCGTTGCCCTGTTTCAGGGTGATGCGCAGCTGCTGTTCTTTGTCATCGATCTGGACCTGCTTGACGTTCTGCTTGTCGGCAAGCTGGGTGAGCGCCACCGAGGTATCGACGTTCTTCCAGCCGCGCGTGTCGTTGCTGAAGTAGCTGACCAGATAGATCACGAGCAGGATGCCCGCGACTATGGCCAGGTTGCGAAACACTGTCTTGCGGTTCATAGAGCGTCGGCCGGCGGGCCAGTCCTTTCCGGTGTTTCCGGTGTATGCCTACTATGCGTCGGGCGGGGCCGTATCCATACCGGCACCGACCGGGTCGGGCAGAACGGATGCGGACAAGCCACGTTACCGCGTACGGTCTACTCGATACATCGCGCAGTTCGGCAGCTGATGCAGTTCAACAGGTAAACGGTCGGAGAACGCTGGTGGTTCCCGGCCTATCGGGCGATCACCTCACGGTGTCCGTCCAAGTGGTCCCAATCATGGCATGCACGACCTATTGTGAGCGACAACACAGGACGAACGCAGGGGGTATGGACATAGTCGAGCTACGGACACCCACAGCGATACTGCGCCACGGCGGCGGGCGACTCCAGGTTCTGCGGCCGGGCACCGATGGCGAGCGGGTGCTCGACGTACCGGTGTCGGACCTGCTCAAGGTCCGGCTGAACCGGCGCGCCGACGACGCCGTCGTGATCGAGATCTATCTGCGTTATCCGAGTCCGGTCCTCACCGGCGTCCCGGCCGACCGCACCCCGCTCCCGGTGCTGATCGCCGAACACGACGTACCGGCCGCGACCGTGATCGTGGAGCGGATCAACTCCCAGATCCTGTCCACCCAGCGCATCGATATGTCGGCCCCCGATCTGGTGCCTCCCGCGCCGGTCTGGGGTAAGACCGGGCCGACCCGGGCCGACGTGGACCGCGCGGTCCGGCGGATGGCGCCGCGGCGCGAGACCCGCGCGGCCGCCGGAGCGCTGCACACGATGGTCACACCCGAGGAATTCATGTTGGAGACGGCGATGGTCACCGCGGTCCCGCCGGCCGGACGGGGGCGCGGGCTGATGGCCGTCACCACCGACCGGGTGCTGCTGCTCTCGATCGGATCCACTCCCCGCTACGCGCACGAGATGCCGGTTTCCGCGCTGATCTCGGCCGAGGTCGGCAAGGGTTCGGGCGACGAGCCGGGTGGTGATTACGGCATCGACCTCACCGACGGCAACCGAACGCTGAGTTTTCTGGGGACCGACCGGGCCGATACCGATCGGATCGTCGGCGCGGTGAATTTCGCGATTCAGCGCGAGTCCGCCGACGGCGCCGTAGCGCCGCCGGACCCCGGTGTGGCACAGCTGTATTCGGAGTGGGAACTGCTGGTCGAGCGTCATTCACTGGCGATGGTCGACGATGCGCAGTTCCAGCGCTACGGCCGCGGGATCCTGCGCTCGCTCCCCGACTGAGACGCGCTACTCCCCTTGGAGTGCGATGCGCCGCCACGGACTGGTCGGCCGCATCCATAGTCGGACCAGTTCGAGCCGCCGATCGGTGCCGCCGGACTTGAGTTCGGCCAGATCCTCGCAGGCCTGCCAGTAGGTCCAGCCGGTGAGATAGGCGTCGCCGAACTGCCGCCAATTGCGGTAGCGCTTCTGCGCCGGCGGCAGGGCGCGCATCACATAATCCCAGGCGGTATCGGCCTCGAGGTAGCCGGCGGTGAAGGCCATTCGTGCCACCGCCACCACCCGGGCGAGGTCCCAGGCCTGGATATCGGCCGGCAGCGGTTGCACCAGATGGCCGGTCAGATCGAGTTTGATCGCCTGGGACCAGATGTCGTAGTCGCGAACCAGCGCCTCCGGATTGTCCATTCCCCGGAACGCCCCGACCTGCCGCAGGAACGCGCGATGCCGATCGGCGCGTTCACCGAAGCGGTCGCGTTCGGGCGAGTTGAGGGCCGCGTTGACCAGCGGATGGACCAATGCGTACAGGGGCGCGTGCATCCCTTCGAGCAACTGTTCCATCGACGCCATCGCCTCGGTCCCGTCGGTGATTCCCCAGGCTCCGGTCAGGGTGTCGATGGCCAGTTCGCGGCGGTCGCCGAGCGGATGTTCCCGCTCGGGCCCGAGCAACAGCGCGTCGTGGAACGCGTCCCAGCGGGCGGAATAGAACGCCCCCAGGGACAGCGCGCGCAATTCGTCGTCGGAAACCTGAGCGCCGGACCAGTGGTCGTCCTCGCGCTCGTCCAGTTCCGGGTAGGGGAATGTGGTCAGGGTCGGCATGTCGCGGGCAGCCATGGTTCCGATTGTGTCGTATCGGCGATGCGGGAGTTCGATTATCTCCCGATGCCGTGTCGACTGTGACCCGCACGATTCGCCGCGTTCACCGATCGGGGCGCTCTAGAGGCGGATTTCGAGGCTTCTGGACGCTTCGTCGCAGTCCGATACACACATTTTTCACATTTGCCGTTTCATCGGGCGCCGCAAGCCCCTACCTAGGGCTACTCTCGGCGCCATGAGCAACATCACCGTGCTGCGCGGGCTCGAACCCCGTGCCACCGAGCAGGAAATCTTTGCTGCCGCACAGGAATACGTGCGGAAGGTGGGTGGCCTGACCGGTCTGTCGTATGTCACGAAGCCGGCCTTCGACAAGGCGGTGGCCGCGGTGGCGGCGGCAACGACGACGTTGCTGGCGGAACTGCCCGACCATCCGGTGACCGCGGCGGCGGAACCGCCGTTGCGCGCGACCGGAGACCGGGTCTGAGCGCTCACACCCCGTAGACCGCGACGCATTCCAGCGCGAGCTCGAGTCGCAGCCCGCATTCCTCGATGCGGCGCCCGAGCGTTTCCTCGATGCGCTGAACGCGGTAGCGGACCGTGTTCTTGTGCACACCCAGGCGCGCCGCCGCGCCCTCCGGGCTGCGGTGGCAGCGCAGATAGGCGAGCAGCGTCTCGCGCAGCCGCGCCGAACTCGCATCCGGCGCGGCCAGCGGTCCGAGTTCCCGCCGGATCAGCGCACGCATCGCCGCGACGTCCGCACCGGCCAGATATGCCGGTTCGACCTGCGCGTACGGCAGCACCCGGCCGAGTTCGACGGCCGCGCGCTCGGCCACCTGCCGGGCCGCGATCGCCTCGCGGTGGCTCTGCCGGAACCCCGCCACGCCCGTCCCGGACGACCCCAGCGCGAGGCGCATCGGGGCGGCGACGATATCCGCGGCGACCGCCGCGACCGCCTCGGCATCGGCCGCGATCCACGCCCACAGCGCCGCCGATCCGGCCGGGACGGTGAGGACTCCGACCCCGCCGAGCGCGTTGGCCAGCCGCGTGGCCGTACGTTCCAGCCGCCCGAGTTCGTCGCTGCCGCCCGCCAGCCGGTCGTCACCCGGCGCACGCTCCCCCGCGCGGCCATCGTTTCCTGCGACTGCATTGCCGGGCTGCCCGGTCGGGGCATCCTCGCCGTCGCCCGCGCCGGGGGCGTCGATCCAGCCGGCGAACCCGTCCGCCGCGGCAGAGAGCAACGCAGCGGCCCCGCGCGCGGCGGGATCGGTCCACAGCACGATCGCGACCTGGCGTTGCGCGAGGCGGAAACCCAGCCGCGCCGAGGCGTAGTCCGCGTCGACATCCTCTCCCGACAACAAGGTGCGCACGATTTCGGTGCGCTGGTTGAGCGCAGCGCGCAGACCGCGCTCCCGCTCCTGCATATAGGTGTCGGTCAACGCCTCGACGGAGGTGTTGACCCAGCGGGTGGAGCGCTCGAACAGCCGGATCAGCGCCGAGCGTTCGAACTGCTCGGGCAGTCGGCGCTCGTCGATCACCTCGGTCATGTAATCGTTCGCGGCCTCCTGGCCGGCGTGGTAGACCCGCAGCAGCAGCCGCAGGTCGTAGCCACGGCGGGCCAGAGTGCGCGCGAACGCGTGTGCCTGCTCGGGAACCGCGTAGTCCATCGCGTCCTGGGTGAGACCGCTGAGCACCGCCAGGGCATGCGCCCGGGTGCTGGATTCCAGGTCGCGGCGCAGATCACGATCGGTCAGCTCCGGTACGCGGCCGACGATCTGCGCGTCGAGCCGGGCCACCATCTGTTCGAGGGTCTCCCCGCGCAGTGTCTCGGCGACGAAATCGGCCATCCACTGCCGCACCGCCACATCGGACGCAGCTGTCGCCATCACCGATCCCCCTCCGTCACACGATCTCGTTCCGCAGCCGCCGACCACCTGTCACCGGCGGCGAAAAGTTGTGCTCTGGTGCCAAATTCCGCGCGAGTCCTTGACCGCAAAGACCAAGCAGCGCGCGATTCATTGTGACACGATCATAGATCAGTGAAGTGATTCACAATGTCAACCGTTCGCAGCGCAGCGCACGTGGGGAGAGACAGCATCGTGCCGAATACCGAACCGTCACCCGGCGAATCCACGGCCGGGAAGCCGACCGGCGCCGACAAGCCGGCCGCCCGCAAGACCGCAGGCCGCACCGCGGCCAAGAAGACGCCCGCGAAGTCGGCGGCCAAGTCCGCCCCGGCCGCGAAGTCGAGCCCCCCTGCGAAGTCGCGCACCGCGGCCGCCGAGAAATCGGCACCGGCCGCCGCCGAGCAGGCCTCCTCATCCGGGCCGCAGGCGAGGGCGGTCGCGACCGCGGTGGCCACCGAGATCGAGGTACGCAACCCCGCGACCGGCGAGCTGGTGGGCACCGTCCCCGCCGAATCGGCCGACGCGGTGGCCGCCAAGGTGCGCGAACTGCGGCTCTACCAGCCCGAATGGGAGGCCATCGGGCCGGAGGGCCGCAAGGAATGGCTGCTGAAGCTGCAGGACTGGATCATCGATCACACCGATCATCTCGCCGATGTGCTGCAGTCGGAAACCGGCAAGGCCCGCGTCGACGCGCTGATCGATCCGAGCTTCTCGGTCGACCTCACCGGCTATTACGCCCGGCGCGCAGGCAAATTCCTCTCCGACGAACATCCCTCCCCGCACAGCCCGCTGGCCCGGGTCAAGAAGCTGACCACCGCCTACCGGCCCTATCCCGTGGTCGGTGTGATCACGCCGTGGAACTTCCCGCTGGCGATGCCGGTGATCGACGTGATTCCGGCGCTGGCCGCGGGTGCGGCGGTCGTCCTCAAGCCTTCCGAGGTGACTCCGCTGTCCGCACTGGAACTGGCGCGCGGCTGGTCCGAAATCGGTGCGCCGCCGGTGCTGGCCGTGGTGACCGGCGCCGGCGAGACGGGTGCGGCGGTCGTCGACAACGTCGACTACGTGCAGTTCACGGGGTCGACGAAGACCGGTAAGCGGATCGCCGCCGCCTGCGTGGAGCGGCTCATCCCCTACAGCCTGGAACTCGGCGGCAAGGATCCGGCGATCGTGCTGGCCGATGCCGATATCGACCGCGCCGCCTACGGCGTCGCATTCGGCGGCCTGTTCAACGCCGGGCAGGTGTGCATCTCGGTCGAGCGTGTTTACGTCGAGGCGCCGATCTACGACACCTTCGTCGAGAAGCTGGCCGCGCACGTGCGCGAACTGCGGCAGGGCGCCGACGGCCGGGAGCCGAAATACGATGTCGGCGCGCTGGCCAACGACGCGCAGAAATCCATCGTCACCGACCACGTCGAGGATGCGATCGCCAAGGGTGCGCGGGCCGTGACCGGCGGCAAGGCCACCGGTGTGGGCACCTTCTACCAGCCGACCGTGCTGGCCGACGTCGACCACTCGATGAGCTGTATGACCGAGGAGACCTTCGGCCCCACCATCCCGGTGATGAAGGTCGCCGATGAGGCCGAAGCCGTTCGGCTGGCCAACGATTCGATCTACGGCCTGTCCGCGTCGGTGTGGACCGGCGACAAGGCGCGCGGGGAACGCATTGCGCGTCAGCTGAATGCGGGCGCGGTGAATATCAACGACGTCTTCGCCAACATGTTCAGCTTCGCGCTGCCCATGGGCGGCTGGCAGCAGTCCGGTGTGGGCGCGCGCTGGGGCGGCGCCGACGGCGTGCGCAAATACTGCCGCAAACAGGCCATCACCGTGCCGATCCTGCCCACGCAGGAAAAAGAACTCATGTGGTTCCCGTACAACACCACCAAACTCGGATTCGCGCTGGCCGCGATGCGCGCCGCGGGTGCGCGTGGCATGCGCCGGCTGGGTATCAAGGACATGCTCGACACGGTCGGAGGGAAGAAGTGACCGACTTCGGCAAGATCAACGGCAAGGTCGTCGTCATCACGGGCGGTGCCCGCGGTATCGGCCTGGCGACCGCGACGCGGCTGCAGCAACTCGGAGCGAAGATCGCCATCGGCGACGTGGACGAGACGGCCGTCAAACAGTCCGGCACCGACCACGATTTCGACCACTACGGCCGAGTGGACGTGACCGACCAGCAGTCGTTCAGCAGTTTCCTCGACGAGGTGGAACGGGCGCTCGGCCCGATCGATGTGCTGATCAACAATGCCGGCATCATGCCCACCGGCAAGGTGGTCGACGAACCGGATGCGCTGACCCGCCGCATCATCGACATCAATGTCTACGGCGTCATCCTCGGCTCGAAACTGGCGCTGGCCCGGATGCTGCCGCGGCGCAGCGGCCACATCATCAACATCGCCTCCCTCGCCGGGGAGACCCACATCCCCGGCCTGGCGACCTACAACGCCACCAAACACGCGGTCCTGGGCTTCACCGACACGCTGCGGGAGGAGTACCGCGATACCGGCGTGTCGTTCTCCTCGGTGCTGCCGACGCTGACGAACACCGAACTGGGATCGGGTGTTTCGGCGCCGAAGCTGATGCGCCCGGCCGAGCCGGAGGAGATCGCCGAGGCCATCGCGAAACTCCTGGTGGCGCCGAAGTCGAAGGTGCGCGTGACCAGGGTGGCCGGCGCCATCTCGCAGGTGGTCGGGTTGCTGCCGGAATCGGTGGGCGATGCGATCGGGCGTGCCCTGGGCGCGCAGCAGACCTTCCTCGGCGACGTCGATTCGGCGGCCCGCAAGGCGTACGAGGAACGGGTCCGCAGCGGAACCGAATAGCGCGGAGCAAAACGAGCTGTCCGGCCGCGGTGTCCAGTGGGCGCCGCGGCCACCGTGCATTCGACGTCGACGCGGTCGTGGTTTCGCGGCACCATCCGCCACGCCCTGTGATCATCGACGGTGTGCATCGCCGAAAGTGATAACTTGCGCGACAACATCGAAACAGCCCATATCGACCACAACGCGACGGGGGCTTTGACATATGCACAACGAGGGCACCGCACTAGCCGACGCGATATCGAACGCCGTCTCGCGCGCCACCCGGGAGGTAGCAGTGGACGCAGACGAAACCACCGGTACGGAAGCAGCGGTTCCGGCCTCCGGTTCCGAATCCGAAACAGCTGAGCTCCAGCAGGATTCTCCTGCCGACGCCGAGGCGACCGCCCCGGCCGACCCGTCGCGATCGCCCACCGCCGCAGTACCGGCGGAGGACGCAGCCACCGTGAAGGCACAGGCCGCGCCCCCTGAGCACCCCGGCGACACCGGGCAGTCGGCGGACCCGGCCCAGCGGCCCGACGCGCCCGCGCGGCCCGCGGACGTTGAGCCGCTCCCCGTGGGCGATGCCGCGGACACCGCCGAGACCGTCCCGAACCCGGCGACATTGACGACCGCCACCGCGATCGCCGCCGCGGTGCGCGACGGTCTGGTCACCGCCGGGCAGGTCGTCGACGCCGCGCTGGATCGCATCGCCGGAGGCGATACGCGAGTAGGCGCCTTCCACACCGTCCGCGCGGAGCGGGCACGGGCCGAGAGCCGGGCCCTGGCCGACCGCGCGGATCTCGACATCCTCCCGCTGGCCGGCGTTCCCGTCGCGGTGAAGAACAACATCGATGTGGCCGGTGAGATCACGGCCGCGGGGTCGCGCGCCGGGTCGGGCGTCCCCGCCGGCTCGGATCATCCGGTGGTGCGGCGGTTGCGCGCCGCGGGCGCGGTCGTGGTCGGTCTGACCGAGATGCCGGAGGGCGGGCTCTGGGGCACCTCCGACACGCCCGAGCGAATTGTGCGTTCTCCGTGGAATATTCGCTACAGCGCCGGCGGCTCCTCGGGTGGGTCGGGCGCCGCGGTCGGCGCCGGACTCGTGCCGGTGGCCCACGGTAACGACGGACTCGGGTCGGTGCGCATACCCGCCGCGTGCTGCGGCGTATTCGGCATCAAGCCGGGGCGCGGCGTGGTCCCGGCCCAGGTCGGTGTCGACTCCTGGAGCGGCATGACCGAGAACGGAGTGCTCGCGACCACGGTCACCGATGCGGCACTCATGCTTTCGGTGCTGGCCGACCGGCCCGCCCTGGCCGATCTGGAACCGCCGACGCCGCTGCGCATCGCGATCGCGACCGGATCGCCGTCCCCGCTGGTACGGGTGGACAAGCATTGGGCGGCGGCCGCGCAGACCGCCGCCCGGCTCGCCGGGGAGGCCGGCCACGGCGTCGCTCCCGCCGCACTGCCCTACCAGGGCGCCACCACCGCGCTGGCGTGGCGCTGGCTGGCCAATGCGGCGCGCGAGGCCGGTGCGGTGGCGAATCCGGAACTGCTGCAACGCCGTAGCCGCGTGCATATCGCGCTGGGCCGGGCGGTGCTGAGGGCCGGTCTGGTCCGGCCGAATCAGGTCGATCGGCTCGAGGCGCGGCTGCTCGACTTCTTCGAGCAGCACGATGTGGTGATCACCCCGACCCTGGCCGCCCCCGCTCCGGCGGCACGCAACTGGCACGCCCGCGGCTGGCTGGCCAATGTCGTTGCCAACGTTCGCTTCTCGCCGTTCACGCCGCTGTGGAATCTGGTCGGCTGGCCCGCGGCGAGCGTCCCGATGGGACTGCATCCGCGCACCGGGACGCCGGTGGCAGCACAGCTGGCCGGGCCACCCGGCAGTGAATCGACGCTGCTGCGGCTCGCCGCCCAGTTGGAGGCGGCCCAGCCCTGGCAACGCACCGCCTGACAGCGCCTGTCGTTCGGTCGCGTTATCGGTCGTCTTCGACGACGGAGAAGCCCCCGGCGACAACGCGATTGGCGAAATCGAGAATGGTCGGCCGGTCGTCGTCCGCGCGCCACACCATCGCGAGTTCGCACGGCGCGAGGCCGGCGACCGGGCGGGCGGTGAGCCCGGGCCATCGATACATCGGCACGTTGTTCTCGGCCAGCAGGCAGACCCCGAGTCCGAGGCTGACGGCCTCGAGCCGCTCCTCGGCCGTGGCGGCCTCGCCGCCGATCTTGGCCTGGCGGCCGCCGCGGGCGTCGCCGCCGAGCCAGAAGTCGCGTGCAGCACCGGCTTCGGCGGGCATCGCGATGAACGGTTCGTCGATCAGATCGGCGAATTCGATCGTCTCCTGATCGGCCAGCCGGTGATTTTCCGGGAGAAGCACCCACCTCGCCTCGGTGCGCAGCACCTGCCAGCGGTAGCGCCCGGAATCGGGCACCGGCAGCCACATCAACGCCAGATCGGCCTGCCGGCCCGCGAGGCCGCTGGAGGGATCGGTCCACGACGCCGAATGCAGCGCCAGCCGATGTCCGCTGGCACTTTCCAGTTCGGCGATCAGACCGCGTCCGATCGAGCTCTGGATACCGACCCGCAACACCTCGCCGGCTTCCTGGAGAGCCACGTTGGTGACCTCCCAGAGCTCCAGGATGCGGCGGGCGCCCTCGAGCAGCTCTTTACCGGCGACGGTCAGCGCCACGCTGCGCTGATTGCGATCGAACAGGACGACGTCGAGCTGACGCTCGAGCTGGCGGATCTGCCGCGACAGGGTGGGTTGAGCGATGTGCAGCCGCTGGGCGGCATTGGTGAAATGCAGTTCCTCAGCGACGGCGACGAAGTACCGCAGGTCGCGCAAATGCGGGTCCATAGCACCTTGCTATCAGAATCGGTCTTGGAAATCCAGCCGCTTTAGACCTTCGAGTCCGAATAGAGGGTCAGAAACAGCCAAACGGTTTGTTACCGACAGCATAGGGCTCCGCCATAACTCCAGCACAATCGCCTCGGAAAATTTCCAGCGAACGCGACTGTCGTCGCCGAGAGCCGATGAAACGACTTCACCGCGCGCGACGACCAGCGGTGATGTCACTTTCGGCGCAGCGCGTAGATCTCCGTCGCCGAGACGGCCCCCTATCCGGGCCGACCAGCAACTTCCATCGATAGCGATTGCGCAGGGAACATCTTCAAACGGTGATTTTCGCCACAGTCCGGCGGAATTCGGTCACCAATTCGGTCATGTGCCCAGTTCAGGCGCTGTAGACCCGCGGGTTCAAGGTGCCGATGTAGGGCAGATCGCGGTAACGCTCGGCGTAGTCCAGTCCGTACCCGACGACGAATTCGTTCGGGATGTCGAAGCCGACGTGCGCGACCTCGATGTGGGTGCGCAGGGCATCGGGCTTGCGCAGCAACGTCACCACCTCCAGCGAGGCGGGGTTGCGGCTGGAGAGGTTTCGCATGAGCCACGACAGCGTGAGACCGGAGTCGATGATGTCCTCGACGATCAGCACGTTGCGCCCGGCGATGTCCTTGTCCAGATCCTTCAGAATCCGGACCACACCCGAGGACGAGGTGGACGACCCGTACGACGAGACGGCCATGAACTCCATCTGCGTCGGGATCGGCAGCGCCTGCGCCAGCTCGGTCATGAAGAAGATCGCACCCTTGAGCACGCCGACCAGCAGCAGATCACCCTCGGGCGCGTCGGGGGGATATCGCTTCGCGATCAGTTCGGCCAGCTCGTCGACCTTGGCTCGGATCTGCTCCTCGGTGATCAGCACCGACGCTATGTCGTCCCCGTACACGTGTGCTGGCTTCCCTTCGGGTCGTTATCGTGCAAACGCCAACGTCAGCCTGCCACGTTCGCGCCTGGCAACCAACCTGATCCCCGGCATTCCTCCGCCGACCGCGACGCCGCCCTGGCCGTGCCACTCGGTAATCAAGGACTCGACCGCGCGTAAATGCTTGTCCGTCAAGGCTTTTGCACCGCCGTCGAGCAGCCAGGCCCGGATGACACGCCGACGAATCGCGGACGGCATCGTGGCGAGTGTCTCGACCGACAGTGACGAACCATCACGCGCGTCGATCAGCAATCGATCGGCAATCGCATCGAGCGCCTCGCCGTCCTCGCGCAGGTGCGCGGCCGTGCGAGCCAGCGCCGGCGCCACACCCCCACCCAGGACCTCTTCCAGCAGCGGGAGCACCTCGGTCCGCAGCCGGACACGGGTGAATTCGGGGGCGGCGTTGTGCGGATCCTCGTGCGGCACCAGGCCCAGATCCCGGCACATCTCCCGAGTGACCGCGCGCCGCACACCCAGCAGCGGCCGGCCCCAGGGCTCGTCGAATTCCGTCATCCCGCGAATCGAACGCGGACCCGATCCGCGCGCCAATCCGAGCAGCACGGTTTCCGCCTGGTCGTCGAGGGTGTGCCCGAACAGCACCGGGAGCCCGGCGCGCGCCGCGTCCAGGGCCCGATAGCGCGCCTCCCGGGCGGCGGCTTCCGGGCCACCCGCGCCGCTCACCCGCACCCGGCACACCCGCGCGGATCGGCATCCCAGTCGCCGGGCGACGGCGGCCGCCTCGGCGGCGACCTCCGCGGACCCGTCCTGCAGCCCGTGGTCCACGATGAGCGCGTCGACCGCCGCGGCCTCGGCCACCGCCGCAGCCGTCAGTGCGAGCGAATCCGCCCCGCCGGAGAGCGCGACGGCAACCACTCCGTCCGGCGCGTAGCGCACAAGCCAATCCCGCACCGCGTGCCGCATGACCAAGACGGCTCGGGTCTCGGGCAACCGTGCCGGCTCCACTGCCCGCGCCTCCTGTGCGCCCAGCCGGACCGGCTCGGACGCCGACGGCGATTGCGCATGGTCGGGCGATCGGATCTGCCCCGCCGACACCGGATCCGTTCTCGGCGCCTCCGCGGGCAGATCCGCCGGGTTCATCCCAGGACTCGGTCGATCCATCGTTGCGGAGTGCTGATCTCGTCGGGCCGGGGCAGGGTGTCGGCGTCGGTCCAGACGGTGTTGAACCGCTGCATGCCGACCTTGCCGACGACCTCGTCGACGAATGCCTTGCCGCGCACGTACTGCGCGACCTTCGCATCGACGCCGAGCAGGGCACGCAACAGGCGCTGGACCGGATTGGCCGGGCGCCGCCGGCGCTGATCGAAGGCCTCGCGGATCTGCGCGACGGTGGGGATCACGGCCGGGCCGACGGCATCCATCACGTGGTCGGCATGGCCCTCCAGCAGCGTGCCGAGCATGAGCAGCCGGTCCAGTGCCTCGCGCTGCGGCGGTGGCTGGGTGGCGCGCAGCAGGCCGAGGATGCCGCGATCGGCCGGATCGTCGCTGACACCGTTGTCGCGCCGGCGGCGTAACTCCTCCATCAGCCGGGTCAGCACCTCGTTCACCGATTCGTCGCCGACGGCGCCGAGAGTGTCGACGTTGCTCTTCATGTAGTCGCCCAGCCAGGGCGCCGAGGAGAACTGCACCCGATGCGTCACCTCGTGCAGGCACACCCACAGCCGGAAGTCGCTGGGCGAGACGCCGAGCGCGCGTTCCACGGCCATGATGTTGGGGGCGACCAGCAACAGGGTGCCGTCCGGCCCGCTGAACGGGTCGTATTGGCCGAGGATCGCGGTGGACAGGAAGGCCAGCATCGCCCCGGCCTGAACACCGGCGGGTTTCCCGGCGAAACGGCCGCGCTCGTCGTCGGCGGACCCGGTGAGTTCGGACATGGATTCGGCGGCCGCGCGGATCCAGCCGCGGCGATCGACGATCGTGGCCTGCGGAACGGGCTGGTCGTCGAGGAGCAGACTCACCTCGCGCACCGGGCCCTCGGCCCGCACGGACGCCTCGGACAGTTCCTGGACGACCTGTTCGGCCGAATACCGCGTGGTGCGGGGACCGGACGGCACGACGGCGCTACCGGCGCGTGCGGCCAGCTGCCAATCGACCGAGCCGGCCAGCACCGAGCGCTTCGCGGCCGAGTTCGTCGCCACCTCCACGGGTTCGCGACCGGCGACCGCGGCATCGTCGGCGGTACGGCCATCGGCGGGGTCACCGGATCCGGTCATCGCATTTCCACCCGTCAGGAGCATCCACAGTTGCGAAGCGTGGTGGCGACGGCGTCCAATGCCGGACGGCTGGCCTCGGGGGGCCGATCGTTCGACATCAGCGCGAAGGTCATGACCCGGCCGTCGCGATCCAACACATATCCAGCCAACGCGCTCGACACGGACAGAGTTCCGGTCTTGGCGCGCACCCAGCCCGCTCCGGAGCGTTCGGGGCCGCCGTCGACGAACCGCACGGCCAGCGATCCGGTACCGCCGGCGACCGGCAGATAGTCCAGCAGCGGCGCCAGCGGAGAGGCGACCGCGGCGGTGTCACCGGTGTCGACGACCGAGGGCGCGGCGGTCCCGCCCGGATCCGCACCGCCCGGCTGCGCGGACGCGGCGGACTCGGCGATGATCCGGTCGAGCAATCGCGCCGGAACCCGGTCGTCGGTGGACAGTCCGCTGTTGTCGATCTGGGTGACGCCCGCGGTGTCGAATCCCGCCGCCTTCAACGCCGTCAAGGTGGCGGAGGCGGCACCGGCGAACGACTGCTCACCACCGGTCGCCGCGGCGATCTCCCGGCCGATCGTCTCGGCGAGCACATCGTCGGAGTGAATCATCATGTCCCGCAACCGGTCTCGCAGCTGCGCGGATTCCACGTGGGCCAGTTCGGCGGCGCCGGGCGCGGCCTTGCCGAGCCGTACCTTCGCGGGGTCGGCGCCCAGCTCCAGCGCCAGCCGGCGACCCGCGTCCAAGGCGGGAGTGGCCGAACGCGGCGAATATTCGACCAGCGGGTCGAGGCGACCGCCATCGATCATCACCGGTTCGATCGGCGCCCATGAACCGCCCGCGATATCGGCCGGATCCCAGCCGGCCGGTGAGGTCGGGCCGGAATACAGCGAGGTGTCGACGACGACCGTGTCGACCGGATGGCCGGCGGCACGAATCTGGGCCACCAGATCCGACAACTTCGGCCCGTCCGGGTAGTACCCCTTGCCGTCGGCCTGCGCGGTCAGGGTGGGATCGCCGGCGCCGACCAGCACCACCTCACCGGGCGCCGAGCCGGCCACCACCCGGGTGGTGAGCCGATGATCCGGCGGCAGGACCAGCAGGGCCGCCGCCGTGGTCATGACCTTGAGGGTGGACGCCGGGATCATCGGCTTGTCCGGATCGGCGCTCCACAGCGTGGCGCGGGTGCCGGGGTCGGAGATCGATCCGGCGAAATTGCCCAGGTCCGGACTGGTCGCCACATGGGACAGGGCATCGGCCAGGCCCTGGCGGCTGGGTTCGGGCGCACTCGCCGAGGCGGGATTCAGCTGCGGAAAAGGCTTCACGGGGGCCGGGGGTGCGGCTATCGTCAAACCCCCGTGCCGGAATTCCTCGGTCCACGGGCGCACCGTCACCAGGGCGACCGTGGCCACGACGACGGCGACAACGGTTGCGACCAGCACCGCGACCCACATATTGCGGCGTCGGCGAGCGGCCAGCCCACCGATGTTCTTCCTACCTCGACCTACCACGTGACAGCTGTCTCCCTATTCACCCGTGTGAGGCGGACGCTCCCTGCCGCACCCATGCGCGCATCGACCACACTATCCTCACCTCGCCGGCGTTCCACCGAACGAGCTGGCGAGTCGGCAGCCCACCGAACCGGTCGGCGAGTCGGCCGCGGCACACGCCGGCGAGCAGCCGTACCGCATCAACGCATACGCATCGGACGAAGGAGATGACGTGGAGTTCGACGTCACCATCGAGATCCCCAAGGGGCAGCGCAACAAGTACGAGGTCGACCACGAGACGGGTCGGGTGCGGCTGGACCGCTACCTCTACACCCCGATGGTCTACCCGGCCGACTACGGCTACATCGAGAACACCCTCGGCTCCGACGGCGACCCGCTGGACTGCCTGGTACTGCTGCCCGAGTCGGTGTTTCCCGGCGTGATCGTCGAGGCCCGACCGGTGGGTGTGCTGCTGATGAGCGACGAGGCCGGCGGCGACGAGAAGGTCGTCGCGGTTCCGGCCGGTGACAAGCGCTGGGATCACATTCAGGACGTCAACGACATCCCGGAGTTCGAGCGCAAGGCCATCGAGCACTTCTTCGAGCACTACAAGGACCTCGAGCCCGGCAAGTGGGTCAAGGTGGACGGCTGGGACGGCCGGGCCAAGGCCGAGACTCTTACCACCGAGGCGCTCGAGCGGCTGCAGGAGCAGGGCGGGCACTGAGTGCCGCCGGCGCCCCCGCACCACCGGGCCGCCGGGCATCCCTACCGAGCGAGGGCGCTCGCGGGCGTATGCGTCCCGCGGGCGCCCTCGCCGATTCGGCAGCCGTGTCGGCAGGCCGCCGGCTCGAGCGCTACTTGCCCTGGAAGTTCGGCTTGCGCTTCTCGAAGACGGCCTGGATCGCCTCGGTCAGATCCTCCGAAGGCAGGAAGGCCGCGTTCCACGCCGACACGTACCGCAGCCCGTCGGCCACCTTGCCGGCCTTGGGCTGATCGAGCACGTCCTTGATGCCCTGCACGACCAGCGGCGGGTTCGCGGCGATCTCCTCCGCCAGCGTGTGCGCGGCGGCCAGTACCGCCTCCTGGTCGGGGTAGACGTCGTTGATCAGGCCGATCTTCTCCGCGCGCGCGGCGTCGATGTCCTTGCCGGTGTAGGCGAGCTCGCGCACATGGCCCTCGCCGATGATGCCCGGCAACCGGTGCAGCGACCCGATGTCGGCGACGATGGCGACCTTGGCCTCGCGCAGGCTGAAGCTGGCCTCCGCGCTGGCCAGGCGGATATCCGCGGCGGCGATCAGATCGAGTCCGCCGCCCACGCACCAGCCGGAGATCGCGGCGATCACGGGTTTGCGGCAGTCGGCGACCGCGGTCACCGAGGCCTGCATGCGCCGGATCTCGTAGAGGAAATCGGTGCGCGGTGCGGCCAGGGCCTTCTCGGCCAGCAGCGGACCGAAGGTCGGGCTCATCGCGGGCAGATCGAGACCGTAGGAGAAGTGCTTACCGGAACCGGTGAGCACGATCGCGCGGATCTCCGGATCGGCGTCCAGCTCGCGGAAGATCAGCGGCAACTCACTCCAGAAATCCGGGCCCATGGCATTGCCCTTGCCGGGTCCGGTCAGCGTCACTCGCGCGACGTGACCGGTGCGCTCGACGTCGAAAGCCTTCCAATCACTCATTCGTACAGCGTATCGGGGCAGTTCGGCGGCACCGGGACAGCGGTCGGGATTGCGGGAGAGCGGGCAGGACGTAGGTTGGAAGCGTGAGCAGTTCCCAGCGACCCGACGCCGAGCTGGCCGATCTCGAACCCGAGCATCTCCGACCTCAGCACGACGGCGTCACCGCAGCGCAGTACCGAGCCGCCATGCGCCACTACCCCGCAGGAGTGACGATTGTCACCCTGAGCCGGCCGGAACGCCCGGTGGGATTCACCGCCACCTCCTTCGCCTCGCTGTCGCTGGATCCGCCGTTGATCTCGTTCAACATCGCGCACACCTCCTCGTCCATCGACGCGATGACCGAGGCCGATTCCGTCGTCGTGCACTTCCTCGGCGAACATCAACAGCATCTGGCACAGCGGTTTTCGCGTGCCGCCGAACAGCGTTTCGCCGACCCGGAGTTGTGGTCGACGCTCGACACGGGCGAGCCGGTGCTGCACGGCACCCCGATCTGGGTGCGCGCCACGGTGCACCGGCTGATCCCGATCGGCGACCACACCCTGGTCGTCGGACTGGTCACCCGCGTACACGACGACACCGGCGGCGAACCGATGCGCAACCCGCTGCTGTACTACAACGGCACCTATCATCGCCCGGCCGGATTGGACTGAGCCACAAGCTGTTTCACGCATGTCGCGTTTGCGGCGCGGCGCGGCGCACCTTCTCGCCGGATGCCGGCGCTTGACAATGCCCGGCGAATTCTGCCAATCTCGGCTCAGGTCACGAGTACCAGCGTCAAGCCCCGGCTAGCTGGTCGGCAACCCTCCTCCGCGGTGGGGTGCTCCGGGTGACGACCTGGCCGCTGCTCGATCGAGCACGGCAAGCGCGGACTCCGATCACCCTCCACATCCGGAGTCCCTGAACAAAGGGATCGTCCCGATGCGTACTGCTGTCTCGACAATTGCCGCCGCCACCGCCGAAACGGTTGTCCCGGAACAGGTTTGCTCTCACCGAGGCTGCGCCTCCCGCTCCGGCGCCGCCTGCACCTGCTCGGCCTCGGACTGCGCCGGCAATGCCACCCGTTCCTGCCGCACCGGTGAACCGATCGCGCGCGTCTCCGGGTGCGATCTACGAGTTCCGTTGGTACAGGGCGGTTTCCGTACCTACGCCAACTTCGACTACGCCGCCAGCGCGCCCGCCCTGGCCCAGGTCACCGACCGTGTGAACGAGCTGCTCCCCTATTACGCCAGCGTGCACCGCGGCGCCGGATACGCCTCCCGCATCAGCACCGACTGCTACGAGGCGGCACGGGTTTCGGTCGCCCGGGCGGTGAACTGCGCCGACGACCAGGTCGTGGTGTTCACGCGCAACACCACCGACTCCTTGAATCTGCTGGCCTGCTGCGTTCCCGGCGACACCGTGGTGCTCGATATCGAGCACCACGCGAACTTCCTGCCCTGGACGCGCCGCGGCCGCCGGGTGGTCCCCGCCGCCGAGACGATCGCGGAGACGCTGCACCGGATCGAGGCCGAGCTGTGCGCCGAACCGGCTGCGCTGCTTGCGATTACGGGGGCGTCGAATGTGACCGGCGAGGTGCTGCCGCTGGCGGAACTGACCGCACTCACCCATCGCCACGGCGCCCGCATCCTGGTCGATGCTGCGCAGCTGGCCCCGCACCGCCGAATCGACCTGCAGGCGTTCGCGGAATCCGGCGGAACCGGCATCGACTATCTGGCCTTCTCCGGGCACAAGCTGTACGCGCCCTTCGGCGCCGGTGTGCTGGTGGGTCGGCGGGACTGGCTGGACGCGGCCCCGCCATATCTGGCGGGCGGCGGAGCGGTCACCGCCGTCACCACCGAACAGGCGCACTGGGCGCCCGCACCGCAGCGGCACGAGGCGGGGTCACCGAACGTCTTGGGCGCGGCGGCCGTCGCGGCGGCCTGCGAAACGTTGAGCGCCCTCGACGAACAAGCCGTGGTCGAGCACGAACACCACCTGATTCGCCGCCTGCGCGACGGACTGGAAACCGTTGCGGGAGTGCGGCAATTGCGGATCTTCTCCGACAGCGCCGACAGTGTGGGCATCGTGGCGTTCACCGTCGACGGGTTCGAGCCCGGCCGCGTCGCGGCGTATCTGTCGGCCGAATTCGGCATCGGCGTCCGCGACGGGCGATTCTGCGCTCATCCACTGTTGCAGCGGCTGGGCGTCGACGGCGCGGTGCGCGCAAGCGTCGGCCTGGGCACGTCGGTCGCGGATGTCGATCGACTGCTTGAGGCGCTGCGTCGATTGGTTCGAGACGGCGCTGCGTGGAACTACACGTATGCGGGCGGACAGTGGTCGCCTCTGCCGGAGACCCGGCCGGGTTTGACCGAGGCGGCGCACGGCGCGGCGCCGTGCACCCTCTGATCCAGCGCGATCCGATTCACGGCACCAGGTAGCGGGCGGCCAATTCCTCGATCAGCGGATCGCCGTCGGGAACGGACTCGATGGCCTCGAGGTCCTTCTCGATCGCGATCTGGCGCGGGTCGTCCTGCTCGGGGTCCGGCGCGCCGTCCTCGTTCAATTGGCGCAGCATCTTCTCGCGCACCCGAGCCTTCAGTGAATCAGCGATTTCCTGGGTCATACTTCCAGCATGCCCGCCTAGACCGGGGCCAACCAGGTACCCCAGGGGGTGTTGCGGGCGACGGTGAACACCACGAGCAGCCCGATCAACCACCATTGCGCCTGGCCACGAAGGGTAAAGGGAAAGGCGGTGTCGGCTCTGCCGTGCCAGCGGCCCAGGGCCCACCGTCCCCACCACAATGCGAGGGTGAGCAGCAGCGGAAGCACGAAGACATTGCTGTGCAGCGCGTCGAGCACCCGGCCTTCGGTGAGATTGTGCACAGCACGCAATCCACCGCATCCCGGGCACCACCATCCGGTCAGCGCATAGAACGGACAGATCCCGTACGCCCCCTGGCTGTGCGGATCGCGGAAGTGCAGCACCGTAGCCGCGGCGACCACCGCACCGGCCGCCAGCAGCGGCCCGCCCTGAGTACGCCATCCGGTGCGCGGCACCGACCGTTCGCCGGGCAGCTCGCGCGCGATATCCACAGTGTTCACGGTAATCGGCGGCACGGGTGAGCCGCCAGCCGTCGCCCCACCGCCGGATGTCGGTTCAGGCCGGTTGGGCGAATCGCAGGAGGTTGCCGAACGGGTCGGTCACGGCGAACCCCCGGCCGCCGGGGCCGTCGTCCGGGCGCCCGGGTTTGGCGTACCGGTATTCCGCCGCGGCCAACTCGGATTGCCAGGCGTCGATATCGTCCACAGCGATCCACACCACCGATCCCGGCGTGCCGTCGCCGTGATGCTCACTGAGATGCAGCCGGGTCGCCGCGCGCGAAACCTGCGCGTACAGCGGGAAATTCGCGCCGAACCGATGCTCCCAGTCCACGGTGAAACCCAGGAAGTCCAGGTAGAACTCGTAGGCCAGGCCGACGTCGTAGATCCGCAATACCGGTATCGGAGCGGCGAATCCGATCGCGTCGCTGTGCATGGCCCGATCGTCACATATTCACCGGGCCCGCGTCGTGACCGGCGCGGTGAGGGTACCGGCGAGCATGTCGATGACCTGGTCCCAGGCCTCGCGGTCGTCGGCGGCGATCCGGCCCGCCTCGACGGCCCGTTCGTGGTCGGCCAGCAGCGCGAACAGCACCGTGGTGAGACTGCGCAGCCGGCGATGCCGCAGGCGCGGCGGCAGGTCCGAGAGCGCGCGGTCCAGCCCACCCACGATCACCCGCACCGAGGTCCGTTCGGCGCTGTCCAGATTGGCCGCGTCCGACACCGCCGGATGGGTGCGGATCTGTTCGAGAAACCTTGCGTAATAAGAACTCTCGTTCCGCGCTCCCAGTTCGAACATGGGGATGACCAGCGCGTCGAGCAGCGTGTGCACATCGTCGCCGGTCGCGGCCGGCCGCTGCGCCAGCAACTCCAGCCGGCGCACCTCCAGGGTCGCCAGCCGCTGCTGCACCACGGCCTCGACGAGTCCGTCGCGCGATCCGAAGTGATAGGGGATCGCCGAGTTGTTGCGCTGCCCGGCCGCGGCGGCGATATCGCGCAGCGGGACCAGATATCCCCGCTCGGCGATCAACCGTTCCCCCGCCATCATCAACCGCTCCCGGGCACTTACTGCTTCCACCCTGAGCACGATACGTCCTACCAGCGAATTGAGCACTAGTCCTTGACAGTTAAGAGCTAATTCTTAACACTGCGAGGACACCCAACGAGAGGACTAGCGATGATCCTGGACAAATTCCGACTCGACGGCCGGGTCGCCGTCGTCACCGGCGCCGGCCGCGGTATCGGCGCCGCCACCGCCCTCGCCCTGGCCGAGGCGGGCGCCGATGTGGCGATCGCCGCGCGCACCCAGTCACAACTGGACGCGGTCGCCGAGCAGATCCGCGCGACGGGCCGGCGCGCCCTCGCCGTGGCCTGCGATCTGTCGGACCTCGACGCCGTGACGGCACTGGCCGACGCCGCCGCCACCGAGTTCGGCCGCATCGACATCGTGGTCAACAATGTCGGCGGCACCATGCCGAACACCTTCATGACCACCTCGCCGGAATTCCTCGAAGAGGCCTTCCGCTTCAACGTCTCCACCGCGCACGCCCTCACCCGCGCGGCGGTTCCGCACATGCTCGCCGGCGAGGGCGGCTCGGTGGTCAACATCTCCTCGATGATGGGCCGGGCGCCCGGGCGCGGCTTCCTCGCCTACGGCACGGCCAAGGCGGCGCTCGCGCACTGGACCCGGCTGGCCGCCGCGGATCTGTCGCCGCGGATCCGAGTCAACGCCATCGCGGTCGGATCGGTGCTGACCTCCGCACTCGAGGTCGTGGCACAGAATCCCGAGGTCAAGGCGAAGATGGAGGCGGATACGCCGCTGCATCGGCTGGGTGATCCGACCGATATCGCGGCCGGCATCGTCTACCTCTGCTCGCCCGCGGGCAGCTATCTCACCGGCAAGATTCTGGAGATCGACGGCGGTATCGCCGCACCCAACCTGGAACTCGGCCTGCCCGATTTGTGATAACAACGCGGATTCTTCCGTACCATCTGCGCGCTCGGCAGGTCACAATGATCAACTATGCACTGTGATCGAGCACACATCGGTCGCATACGGTGCCGTCCCAGCTTGTCGACGAATGCGCCCGCCGCCCGGCCCGGCCGGACAGCGGGCCGGGTAGAGAGGTCGGACGCATATGAACTGCACGAGCATCACCCGATGGACGATCCGAGCGGCGGCCGCGACGGCGATCGCGGCCGCCGGATTCGCTGTCACGGTGCCCGCGGGCGCCGACCCGGTGTGGCCCGGCGGCCCCGACATCCCCGGCATTCCGCAACTCGTGCCCTCCCCGCCGGGCCAGATCTCGGCTCCTTGTTCGGCCGCGGCGCGCGCGTGCCTGCGGCTGTCGACCAACGAGGGCTGGCTGATGGACAACGGCCGCGTGGTCTACGGCCCGACCCCCATCTCGCACGGGCGGCCCGGGTATGAGACACCGCCCGGCACCTTCCACGTCGCGTTCAAGGAGCCGTACCACTGGAGCACCATGCACAACGCCGAAATGCGTTGGGCCGTCTTCTTCAACGGCGATATCGCCACCCACATCGGACCGATCGAGGAGCAGTCCCACGGCTGCATCCGGATGACGCCCGAAGGCGCCAAGGCCTTCTACGACTACGTCAATCCGGGCGACGTCTTCGAAGTCGTGCCGTGACCGTACGCGCCGGCCCGGATTCCGGGTCGGCGCGCTACGAATTCAGGTGGCCCAGTTTGATCGCCAGCAGATTCGCGATCACGATGCCCGCGAAAACGACCGCGGCCACCCGGTGCCCCAGCCCCCACAGCGCGGCCGCGGCGCCTCCGAACACCACGATCTTGGTGATCACCGCGAGCAGCGGAATATCGAAACTCGCCTTCGGCGCCGCGAACATTCCCCACACCACCGCGGCGGCCAACGGGATGCCCAGCGCCAGAACGACTTTTACCACGGTGTTGTCGCCGACGCGCCAGCCCCACAGTCCCAGCACCACCAGCGCGCCCACCTCCGCGGCGAACGCGACGGTCAGATTGGCCCACTTCCACAGTTCCTGCATGACTGCCCTCTCGCTAGCTTGAGAGCAGCGCTCTCTAATAAGAGCAGTGTGCGCTAGCGCGGAAGCGTTGTCAACCGTTGAGAATTACCGCGCGACGGCGCTGGGAGAGCAGGCCCGACGGGAGATCGCAGGATCGACCCAATCCGCGCGAGCGAGACCGTCGAAGCGCCGAAATCGACAGGCGCAGACAAGGAAAGCCGGCGAATACACCGGATCACGCCGCCGAAAAGACGTTCTCAGCCGGCCGTTCGCGGTCGATCGGACAGGCCGAGACGCAGGTGCTCGCTGTGATACACCGCCTCGTCGAGCAGCTGTGCGACGTGCGTGTCGTACAGGCTGTAGACGATGCTGCGCCCGGCGCGGGTTCCGGTGACGAGCCCGAGGTTGCGCAGCAGGCGGAGCTGATGAGAGACGGCGGACTGCTCCATCCCCACCGCCTCGGCGAGTTCGGAGACGGGCCGCGACCCCTGGCGCAATTCACTGAGGATCAGCAGCCGGCTCGGCGTCGCCAGGGCTTGCAGGGTGGTCGCCACATGCGCGGCGGACTCACTGTCCAGCCGGGCGATCGGCCGATCGCGGCCCTCGACGCCATGTCCCATAACGGTGAAGTTTAGCCGACCAGGTATACATGAAGACCTCTTCACGTGTTCTGTTATTCTCAGGTTGCCCGCTCCCGATCCTCGGAGGTTTTTCGTGTCAGCACCGGCCACCACGCGTCCCGCCGCGCTCACGGCGATACCCGCGCGGCGGACCCGGCTGTTCGTACTTCCCGAAATCCGTTGGGCCGCAGCGGCTCTCCTGCTCTTCGCGATCGGCTCGGTGGCCCGGATCCTGCACACACCCCCCGAGGTGTGGTGGTCGCTCTATCTGGCCTGCTACCTCACCGGCGGCTGGGAACCCGCCCTGGCCGGAGTGCGCGCCCTGCGCGAAAGGACGCTGGACGTCGATCTGCTGATGGTGGTGGCCGCGATCGGCGCCGCCGCGATCGGGCAGGTCACCGACGGCGCGCTGCTGATCGTCATCTTCGCCACCTCGGGCGCGCTGGAGGCGTTCGCGACCGCGCGCACCGAGGATTCGGTGCGCGGACTGCTCGATCTGGCACCCGACACCGCCACCCGAATCGACGACGGTGTCGAAACGATCGTCAGGGCAGCCGATCTCGCGGTGGGCGATGTGATCCTGGTCCGCCCCGGCGATCGCATCGCGGCCGACGGCACGGTCGTTGCGGGCGCGAGCGAAGTCGATCAGGCGACCATCACCGGTGAGCCCATGCCGGTCGACAAATCGCCCGGTGACGACGTGTTCGCCGGAACCTCGAACGGCACCGGTGTCCTGCGGGTGCGGGTCGGTCGCCGCGCCGAGGACTCCGTCGTGGCCCGGATCGCCGCCCTGGTCGAACACGCCGGCCGGACGAAGGCGCGGGCGCAGCTGTTCATCGAGAAGATCGAGCAGCGTTATTCGGTGGGCATGGTCGCGGTGACGCTCGCGGTCTTCGCCGTGCCACTGTTCTTCGGTGCGGCGCTGCGGGATTCGCTGCTTCGCGCCATGACGTTCATGATCGTCGCCTCGCCGTGCGCGGTGGTGCTGTCCACCATGCCGCCCCTGCTCGCCGCGATCGCCAATGCCGGCCGGCACGGCGTCCTCGTGAAATCGGCGGTCGTGATGGAACGGCTGGGCAGCACCACCCGCGTGGCCTTCGACAAGACCGGCACGCTCACCCGCGGTGTGCCCGAACTCACCGACATCCGTGTGCTGCCCGATTGCCCGGGCACGGCGGAGGAGGTCCTGCGCTGGGCCGCTGGTGCGGAATATTCCAGCGAGCACCCGCTGGCCACGGCGGTCGTCCGGGCCGGTCGCGAGCGCGGACTCACGCTGCCGCCCGTCGAGGACTTCAGCGCGCAGCCCGGACGCGGGGTCACCGCCACGGTGGACGGCCACCGCATCGAGGTGGGATCGCCTGCTGCGCTTCTGGATTCGGCCGACGCCGCTGCCGCGGCAGTCGTCGCCGAGATACAGAACGCGGGGCACACCGCTGTGCTCGTGCGGCGCGAGCGCCGAACGATCGCGGTTCTCGGCATCACCGATCAGACGCGCCCCGAAGCAGCCGATTCCGTCGACGCTCTCACCGAAATCACCGGAGCCGCACCGGTTCTGCTCACCGGCGACAATCTCGCCGCCGCCCGACAGCTCGGCGCCCGCCTCGGCCTCACCGACATCCGGGCCGACCTGCTGCCGGAAGGTAAGGTCGCCGCGATCGCGGAACTGGAAGCCGCGGGCGACCGCGTCACCGCCGTGGGCGACGGTATCAACGACGCACCCGCGCTCGCCGCCGCCCACGCCGGAATCGCCATGGGCGGCAACGGATCCGACCTCACCCTGCACACCGCGGACGCGGTCGTCATCCGCGACGACCTGACCACCGTCCCCGCGGTCATCGCCCTGTCCCGTCGCGCGCGCCGCGTCGTGGTCGCCAACCTGATCATCGCCGCGACCTTCATCGCCGTCCTGATCACCTGGGATCTCGTCGGCCACCTTCCGCTACCGCTGGGCGTCGCCGGTCACGAGGGTTCCACCGTCATCGTCGGCCTCAACGGTCTGCGCCTGCTGCGCGGCCGCGCCTGGGAGAGCGGGACGGCACGCCGGGCCGATTGACGGCTTCGGCGGGCTCGGCCGATCCGCCGATCGCGCCACCCCACCGCAGCGAGAGGCGCATACTGGTCGAGCGCGCATGGTGCGGCGGGCGGGGCGAACCCACCGCCGGGGTATCTCGTTTCAGAGGCAGAACGTTCCCGAAACCGACCACCAGAGGTCACCATGACCGATCTGTCACCGTTCTACGCCGACGTGCAGGCCCACTACGACCTGTCCGACGATTTCTTCGCTCTCTTCCTGGATCCCACGCGCACCTACAGTTGCGCGTATTTCCGCGAACCGGACCTCACCCTGGAACAGGCACAGCTCGCCAAGATCGACCTGTCGCTCGGCAAATGCGATCTGCATCCGGGTATGACGCTGCTGGACATCGGCTGCGGCTGGGGCTCCACCATGATGCGCGCCGTCGAGAAATACGGCGTGCGCGTGATCGGCCTGACACTGAGCCGCAACCAGTACGAGCACGTGCGCGACCTGCTGGACGGCCTACCGCCCGGCACCGGTGAGGTGCACCTGCGCGGCTGGGAGGAATTCGACCAGCCGGTCGACCGGATCGTCTCGATCGGAGCCTTCGAACACTTCCGGCGCGAACGCTACGACGCGTTCTTCGACCGCTGCCACGACCTGCTGCCCCCGGACGGCCGCATGATGCTGCACACCATCATCGGCTTCCACCGCCACCAACTGCGTGAGATGGGCATCCCCGTCACCCACGAATATCTGGCATTCAGCAAGTTCGTCATCGACGAGATCTTCCCCGGCGGTCAACTCCCGCAGCCCCAGTGGATCGGCGAATACGCCGAACGGGCCGGCTTCACCCTCCACGACGTCCAATCCCTGCAACCGCACTACGCCCACACCCTCGACCTCTGGGCCCAGGCCCTCCGCGACCATCGCTCCGAAGCCATCGCCCTGACCTCCCCCACCGTCTACGACCGCTACGTCCGCTACCTCACCGGCTGCGCAGACCTGTTCCGCGACGGCTACATCGACGTCCGCCAGCACATCCTGCTGGCATAACGGACGCCACGCCACCGAACTGAAACGTGTTCTACTGTGGCGGCATGGATGTGAGTTACGAGGCGACCAAGCGTGAGATCGCGACGGACAAAGGTGTGCTGCGATACCACGAGGCCGGGGACGGTCCGCCGCTGTTGCTGCTCCACGGCTCCGGGATCGGCGTGAGCGGGTGGCGGAACTACCGGGGCAATCTCGGCACGTTCGCGCAGCGGTTCCACTGCTACGTGCTGGAGTTCCCGGGATTCGGCGTGAGCGATCCCGTTGACGGGCATCCGGTGCTGACCGCGGGGTCGGCGGTCGTCCGGTTCATGGACGCGCTGGGAATCGAATCTGCCGCGATGATCGGCAACTCGATGGGCGGGGTGGTCGGTGTCAACGTGGCGATGAAACACCCTGCGCGCGTAAGCAAATTGGTCACCATCGGCGGCGTGGGCCCGAACATCTTCAGCCAGAACCCGAGTGAGGGCACGCGGCTGCTACAGGAATTCGCGGACGCCCCGAGCCGCGAGAAACTGGTCCGCTGGCTCGAATGCATGGTCTACGACCGCGCCCTCATCACCGAGGAACGCATCGAGGAGCGCTGGGAGACAGCGAAGGATCCCGACTCGCACAAGACGCTCGCGGCGATGTACGGCTCCCGGGCGTTCGCCGCGCAACAGCAGATGATGGCCACCTCGGGAGTGCCGCCGTACTGGTCCATGCTGGGCACGGTGCAGTGCCCCACCCTGTTGACCTGGGGTCGCGACGACCGCCAATGCCCACCCGATATGCCGATGATCCCGATGCGCCTGATCCCCGACGCCGAACTGCACATCTTCCCGAACTGCGGGCACTGGGTGATGATCGAAGCCAAACAGGCGTTCGAGCGAGTCACCACGGAGTTCCTGCTTAGGTGAGTCCGCGCGGTACATGCGAAACCGCCCCGGAAAGCGTTTCCGGGGCGGTCGCGTGGTCACACCGCTACCGCGCGTTGTCCGCGGCGGCCGAGCGCGCTAGAAGTAGTGCGCGCGGCCGGCCACCGGGCGCCCCAGCGCTCCCATCAGAGCCAGCACGGCCCCCACGACCAGCGCGATGATGCCCAACGTCCACAGGATCGGAATCCCGAGCAGGAAACCGAGAACCAGAAGGACAACCCCGAGAGTGATCACAGCAATCTCCTCACTTTCGCTCACCTCGCACCGATCCGGCGACCGGCTGCGATCAGCGGTGGCTCGAAACATCCGATACCCGGATATCTGTGAGTGAAACGAACTCTCTTCACCGGATGGATGAGCTGCTGTTCAGGGCGCAGAGGGCACGTGCTTCGAAAATGTGATGAGACAGAACGGGCGACAACTAGTTGCGCGAACTGTGTGCCGACCGAGACAGCCGCACGCCGGGAAGAGCGTCGCCAGGGAACAGCTACGCGGGCCTCCTGCCTCTTGACGGCGACCAAGCATGGTCGGTGTTTCCCTCTGCGACCTTCGGATGCCCCTAGGTCTCGGGAGCACCCACAGCTGCCTGTCCGGTAGCGAAACACCCTGCGGGCTGGGAAGATTCACGTCATGCTGATGTGGCTCGCCGCGGCCGACCCGCAACCACGCGGCTCGACCTTCGTGGACTGGGTGCCGCTCATCGGGGCCCTCCTCGTCTTTCTCGGCGTGTTCGTCAGCGCGTATGTCGCGCGAGCAAATGCGCGCAAACCGTGGTACGAAAACCTTGCGACGCTGGTCCAGGTGCACAATGACTGGCCAGCGGGCGTGCACGGCAAGGAAACCATCGAGCAAGCCATCGCTGACATGCTTGCCGGGATTCGCGTCGATACCGGCCGGGCGGGCAAGGAAGACGCAACCGACGCTGAACTAGAGGCGGAGGAACACGCACGTCACCACGTGGACGACGCGGTCTGGTTACGAGAGTTCAATACCTGGGTAGCTCTTCCGGGGACCGTGGTCTTCTTGACTGCGCTGGTCTTTGTGGTGATGTACTCCCCTGGGCGAGCACTCACACTCATCTCCGTAACTTGCCTCACGTGGTGTGTCGTCGTCCTGTGTGTCGTGTTCGTTCATGAAACCAGGCGGGCTTCGCCCACTCCGCGGCGAAACGTGCCACCGCGGGATCACCGCGGTCCGATCCGATATCCGTGAAACTCATAGCCGACCGGCAGCCTCCTGATGTTCGGGATCCACCACACGCTCCAGTGCGCGCAGATCGGCCTCGAGCGCCCGGAACAGCACATAGGCGACCACGAAGGCGACGATGGACCCCACGCACAACACCCGCACCGCGACGATGATCTTCGGAGTATCGCTCAGCGGCAGAAATGTCACCCCGGCCACCGCCAGCAGTGGCACCGACGCCGCGACCGCGAGATATCCGTTGCAGCGGCGATCGAGCCGGCGCAGGTGCACCGCATCCTCGGGGCTGATGTCGCCGTGCCGGAGAAACAGCGGGTAGACGCAGCGGACCATGTAGAACGTCACCAGGAAGAACGGATATGCCACCGCCATCGCGCCGCACACCAGCAGACCGCCCACGAAGTGCACCATCTCCTGTCCGGTGAGCTCGTGGGTCGCGAAGTGCAGCACTAGCGGGAACAGAATCGCCGACAGGCTCCAGAGCGAGAACGCCACCACCACACACCGATCACCGAACAGCAGGGCATCGGATCTGGCTCGGGCGAGTATCCGGGAGTCATATTCGCGTCCGCGCCGCATACCGCGCGGAACGGTGAGTAGATAGCGCGACAAGTACATCACGGTCACGATGCCCACCGGGAAGAAGACCGCGTTCACCGTGCTGGTGAAAATCCACCATGTCTGTTGGGCGGGCACACTCATCCGGTCGATGATCAGGGTTTTGTTGTGCACCGTGTTGTACACGGCCGCAAGCACATTCGGGGTGCCATAGGCCAGCAGCACCAGCGGTACCATCCACCTCCGCGCCCGGAAACGCCAGCTGGTGGGTGCCGGATCCACCAGTTCGCGGGCCCGCGCGTCCAGGCACAGTTCGAACTGCTGTGCCAGTTCGTTGCCGTTGGACCACCGCTTGTCACGCGTGGGCGCCAGGCAGGTCAGCAACACCCTGCACAGTGCCGCTGGACAATCGGGCGGAACCCGTTGCAGCGCAGCCGAATCCACACCAGCACGACGACGTGCGAGCATCGCCCCCAGTGCGGCGGAGTCGTTGCGCTCACCCGCGGTGCTGTCGTCGAACGGCTTGGCACCGGTCAGCAGCTCCCACAGCACCACACCCAGCGAGTAGATGTCGGAACGGGTATCCAGATCGTCGGCGGAACGGCGGTAGCCGGGATGGCAGGCCTCCAACTGTTCCGGCGACATGTACGACAGCGACCCACCGAAGTACGCCACCGGATTGGCGCCGGCCACCTCGCGGCTGAAACTGATGTTGAAATCGGCGAGTTTCGGCACCGCCTCCGCGGTGAGCAGCACATTCGCCGGTTTGACGTCGCGATGCAGCACGCCGTGCTCATCGGCGTAGGCCAGCGCCTCGGCGAGCCGGCGGCCCAGCCAGGCCACGGTTTCCGGCCACGACAGCGCCGCGATCTCGGCGCGCACGCTGGAATCGGTCGGGCGGATCTCACCCTTCTCCTCCATCGCGGCGTCGACCGCGGCCAGCAGCAACCGGCCGCTGCGCTGGTCGGCAGGGGTGGACCGGACCCGGCGCAACACACCAAGCAGGGTGCCACCGGGCAGAAACTGCATGTACAGCAGCCGCAGTCGGCGGCTGCGGGAATCGCCGTGCGGGTCCGGTTCGCCCAGCAGCCGCTGGTCGAAGACCCGGACGATGTAGTCGTGGTCGAGCTGGGCCAGCGTCTGCGGTTCGGTGCCGCGGTCGGCGGAGATCTTCACCGCCACCAGCCGCTGCAACGAGCGCTGCCGGGCCAGGAACACTCGTGCGAAGGCTCCGCTACCCAGCCCGGTGAGCAGATCGAAATCATCGATGCAATCGCCTACCCGGATGCTGTCCAGCCGAGCGACCTGCGATCCCGTCGTCTCCTGTTCGGCGGACAGGTCGCCCGTGGTGCGCGTGCCTTCGGGGGAGACCATGGTCGAGGCGATGGCAGTCGGGTCCGCACCGGCGCGTTGAGTGCTCTGATCCTGGTCGTCGGCATTGAGCAACTCACTCAGCTCGGGCGCTTGCGCGGGATATTCGCGCAGATATTCGCGCGGATCGACCCGCTCGCCGCTGTGCCGGCGGATCACGAACTCCTCATAGACCAGGCTGGCCGGAACGCGGTCCGGCGACAGCTCGGCGAATTCCGCGCAGTAGTCCCGCAGCCGCTTGCGGGGCGGCTCGGGTCCGCCGGACGGCGTGAGCGCGGGCCGGCGCAGCCAACGCTGGCGCAGGTCGACGCGGATCAGTTCGATCAACGCGGCCAAGCGCAAGGTCTCCGCGTCGGGCAGGTAATCGCTGATGGCCGGGGCCGGGTCAGCCGATTCCCACGCGGCTACGAAGGCGGCCACCGCGCCGGATTCGAGTCCGGCCGTTGATCGTCCGAAGCCGCTGTCTGAGCCGGAGCCGTCGGCCATATCCGCTCCTGTCGAATCCGAACCGTGCACTGGCCGGTCGGTGAAGCGATGGATGCAATCCACCACACCCAACACCATCATCCCCGAGAGGCGGTCCGATCGAGGAGAAATCGCACGGCTGCATCCGGTCGACCCTCGGGGCGCGAAGGCTTCTACGACTACGTCGATCCGGGTGACGTCTGCGAGGTCGTGCCGTAATCGGTCGGCGTCAAATCCGCGCGGTGCGGGCGCCGCGCCGCCGTGGACGCAGCTGATACAGCCGGTATCCGGCCAGCGCGAGGAAGACGGCCCCCAGGCCGGCGAGGACCCCCATGTCGAGCAGCCACGTGCCCAGGGTATGTCGCCACAGCGGGTCGGGTGCGCCATTGTGCGGCGACAGGGTGTCCAGGTCGAGGGTGGCCGCTGCCGCAGCGTAGCCCCAGCGGGACGGCGACAGGTAGGACAGCTGTTCCAGAACAGGGGTGCCGGGCAGCCGTACCAAACCGCCGGTGAACACCAGTTGCGCCATGGACAGCACAATCAGCAGTGGCAGCGTCTTCTCCGAGGTGTTGACCGACACCGAGACCAGCAAGCCCAACGCCAGCGAGGCGATGCCGAGTATCGCCATCGCCAGGATCAACTCCAGCGGGACCGAGGTGAATACGCCTTTCGCCGGCATGCTCACCCCGATGGTGCCGATCAAGAACAGCACCGCCGCCTGCAGGATGGTGATCACGCCCAAGACCAGGAGCTTCGACATCAGGTAGACCCCCGCGGACAGTCCGGCCGCGCGTTCTCTGCGGTAGATCGTCTGCTCCTTGACGATCTCGCGAATCGAGTTGCCGGTGCCGATGAAACAGGCACCGAATGCCAAGATCATGAGCTTGGTGGGGGCATCGGTGTTGGTTCCGGGCGCCCCGGCGAAACCCTCGCCCGACGGCACCGCGGCGATCAAGCCACCGAGAATCAGCGGCATCACGCCGAGCAGCGCCAGGTAACTTCGGTCCGAGGCGATGACCGCCAGGTATCGCCGGCACACCGTACTGAGCTGGCTGAGCTTGGACTGCGGCGCGGGCGGGGGTGCCGGTGCGTGTACGTCCGCCGGGCCGACATCGTCGGTCGGCCCGACCTCCACGTACTGCTCGAAGCGTGGCGATTCCCGGAATTCAGCAGCCCAGTCGCGGTCCTCCTCGCGGTCGAAGGACTGAAACACCTCGGCCCAACTGCGCTGCCCGAACTGCTGCAACCCCTCCGCGGGCGGTCCGTAATAGGCCAGCCGACCGCCGGGTACCAGCACGAGGAGGCGGTCGCAGGAATCGAGGTTCGCGACACTATGGGTGACGACGATCACGGTGCGCCCGTCGTGGGCCAGTTCGGACAGCATTTCCATGACCGTCTTGTCCAGGCCCGGGTCGAGGCCGGAGGTCGGCTCGTCGAGGAACAGCAGGGACGGTTTGGTCAGCAACTCCAGTGCGACGCTCACCCGTTTGCGCTGGCCACCGGAGAGCCTATCGATGCGCGTGTCGGCATGCCGGGCCAAGCCGAGCTCGGCGAGGACCTCATCGACCCGCTGCTCGCGCTCCTCGGGGCGCGTGTCACCGGGGAAGCGGAGTTCGGCCGCGTACAGGAGCGCGCGCCGCGTCGGAAGTTGGCTGTGCAGGATGTCTTCTTGCGGAACCAGTCCGATGCGGTGGCGGAGTTCGTCGTAGTCGGTGTAGAGGTCACGTCCGTCGTAACGAACCGTCCCCTCTGTCGCCGGACGCAACCCGGTCACCGCGCCGAGCAACGTCGATTTGCCCGCTCCACTGGGTCCGATGACCCCGACGAGCGAGCGCTGCGGAATCGGGAAGCTCACCTCGTCGAGGAGAACCTTGCCTTCCGGTGTGCGCACGATGAGGTTCTGCACCGAGACCGACACGTCACCGGTGTCGACGTACTCCCGCAGTTCGTCGCCGACCAGCCGGTAGGTGGTATGCCCCATGCCGATCAAGTCGGATTCGGACAGGTCCGCCGAATCGACCCGGGCGCCGTTGACGTAGGTGCCGTTGTGGCTGTCGAGGTCGACGACCCGATACCGGCCTGCGCCGGTCACTCGCAGTTCGGCGTGATGACGGGAGACCATGAGGTCGGGCACGACGATGTCGTTGTCGGAGGCCCGCCCGATCCGGAATGTGTCCGAGACGATCCGGACGACCGCACTGGGGTGAGCCGCCGGAGGCGACGACCGGGCAACCCGCCGGGGGCGGCCCCCCGGATGGAACGTCGTCATCGTGTCTTCATCATCGAGCTGGTAGCCGGGATCGGGGACGAGCATCGTGTCGCCACCGGTATCGCCGGACGACTCGCCGCCGTGCTGTCCTTTTTGCCCCTCCACCGAACAGAGCAACTGCTCGCCGTTCACGGCGTGACCGAGCTGGAACGTCTCGTCATGATCGATCAGCATCCGATCGACGCGCTGACCGTCGAAAAAGGTGCCGTTGAGGCTGTGCGCGTCCTCGATTTCCCAACCGTCCGACCCACGCTCCAAGACGGCGTGCACGGAAGATACCCGCGGATCGGTGACGACTATGTCGGCCGCCAGATCGCGGCCGACATTGTATGAACCTCCCGCATGCAGCCGATAGACGCGCTCTCGCGTCTGCACCACAAGAACGGGCGCCTCGGGAAATTCTGTGGAGGACTGGTCATCCGCCATAACGGGATTATACGACTTGAAACGCCCTGCCGCGGCAAAGCCGGCCACCGAGAATTCCCTAGCAGTGTCCGCTCTGCTCCGTTTTCGCGCCGCCCTAACCCGCACTGACCAGCGAGAACGACCTGCGAGTTGAGAGCCGCCACCACCCAGCAGCCGCCGACGAGCCAGTGCAGCCGCTCGACCGGCACCCGACCGAACCAGCCGCGGAAATCACCGTAACGGGATCGGTAATACCAATTCGATCGGACCAGAACAGAATGTCGAAGCTGAATATTCCCATTGATTCATCGCGCCGGAATTCCGACACATCCCATATTTTTCCCACAACCGTGACCGCGCTACGCGTCTTCCACGTCGACCACAAGGCAGTAGAACCGTGCAGGCCGTCGCTCCAGCGCGGCAACCGCACCGCACTCGACACGCTGCTCGGTCTGTGCGGAAAGGGCTTGCGCGTTGCGTATCAGGAGCGGGGAGTACATCTCGGCGCACTCGCGCCTCGGGATGGTTGGGTGCCTTCACCCGGAAGCTCAGCGCAGCATCTTCGCCGTTATCGTTGGGCGAAGGGACATGAGACCTCAACCATGTACCTCCGCCGGCCTCGGGAAACCCGTTGGTCCGGCGGACAGGTTGCGGGACAGTACATCTCGCAACCCAGCCGTGCGGGCGGCTGGAGGCTGCGCGGATCCGCCGATGCCCCCGACGAACACGTCGACAAGGTTCAGTGCATTCGAGCGCGGGCCGTAACACCGTCGCGTACTACGAGCTCATGCGAGCTTCGGCGGCAAAAGCGATCCGCTCGGCCCTGAGATCCACTCGGCCCTGACAGGGAGTATGGAGCCGCCTGGGGGAATCGAACCCCCGACCTTTTCATTACGAGTGAAGCGCTCTACCGACTGAGCTAAGGCGGCGTGCCTTTCGGCGGTGCGAGTCTATCGTCTTCGGCGACCGAACACGAAAACGGCAGGTCATCGGTGCAGTGTGGCCATGATTTCGGCCAGCCTGCGAGCCCCGGCGGCGGGGGTTCGGGCCTTGAGCAGGGGAAGGACCAGCAGGTACCGGGCGGTTCGGTCCAGGGCGGCGAAGCGGTTCGCGGCATCGGCGTCTTCGGCCAGAGCCGCAGACAGCTCGGCCGGCACGGGTGCCGAGCGCTGTGGCGCGTAGGCGGCATCCCAGCGACCGTCGGCGCGGGCGGCCTCGACCGCACGGAGGCCGGGTGGGCGCATCCGGCCCGTGGCGATCAGGGCCTCGGCTCGCACGACGTTCACTTGGGACCAGGTGCTGCCGGGTCGCCGGCGCGAGTAGCGCTGGAGGAACGAGCGGTCGTCGCGCGCGCGCCGGTGACCGTCGATCCAGCCGTAACACATGGCCACCTCGGCCGCATCGTCGATGGTGATCAGGGGCGCGGACGATCCCTTGCGTGCGATCAGCAGCCAGGCGCCGCCGTCGTCGGTGTGGTGACCGTCCAGCCAGTCGGCCCAGGCGGCGGCATCGGGAAAGCGGTTGACAGCAGGGAGTTTTCGCATCACGGTTCGTCCTCTCGACGAACACCATGCTGCCCGTTGAAGTGCTCACCCTTTGAGCACTTTTGTCGCTGACATCGCCGACGGTCGGTTGCGCGGTGGTTCAGGCGGAGCGGGCCGCGATGAGCCCGGCGACCATCGCGGCGATGGCGAAGCGGGGTTTGACGTTCAGGTCGAGGGCCTCGCGGCAGGCGAGGACGGCCTCGATGGAACGCAGCAGTCCCTCGGGCCGCACCTCGTCGGCCAGATCGCGGATCTGATCGGACAGGTCCGGGTGGGTGAGAGTGATCGCCGGGGAGGGATTCGCGGCGGACGTCCCGAAACGCAGAGCCAGCGCGTCGCGGTACAGGCCGGCGACGTCGATCAGCGCCCGGTCGAGGGCATCGCGGCTGGTGCGGGTGGCGCGGGATTTCTGGCGGCGCTCGAGGTCCTTCAGCACCCCGGCGGAACCGCGGGTCGCCGAGGCGGCGCCTTTCCCGGTGCCGCCGGCGCCCAACGCGGTCGCCAGCTCGTCACGCTCGCGCTCGTCCCGTTCCGCGCTGACCTGTTTGGCCTCCTCCTCGGCGGATTTGACCAGCTCGTCACCGGCCGCGTAGGCGGCGGCCGGACGCGCGACCGCCGAGACCAGCGACAATGCCCGGGTACGGCGGGCGCGGGCCTGCTCGTCGGTCGCGAGGCGGCGGGCGCGACCGACATGTCCGCCGCTCACCGAGGCCGCCCACGCCGCCTGTTCCGGGGCCAGCCCGTCACGCTCGCGCAGCACCTGGGCGATGGCGTCCACCGACGGCGTCACCAGATGAACATGCCGGCACCGGGATCGCAGAGTGACCGAGATGTCCTCCGGGTCCACCGACGGCGCGCACAGCAGGAACACGGTCCGCTCGGGCGGTTCCTCGACCACCTTCAGCAGCACGTTGCCCGCGGCCTCGGTCAATCGGTCGGCATCCTCGATCACCACCACCTGCCACCGCCCGGTGCTGGGGCGCCGGGCCGCGACCTGCACGATCTCGCGCATTTCCTTGGTGCCGATGCTCAGGCCCTCCGGAATCACCCGCCGGACATCGCCGTGGGTGCCGGCCATGGTGGTGGTGCAGGCATGGCAGTGCCCGCAACCGGGCGTGCCCTCCGCCGTACATTGCAGCGCGGCCGCAAAGCACAGTGCGGCAACGGATCTGCCGGATCCGGGCGGCCCGGTGAACAGCCAGGAGTGCGTCATCGCCGAGGACGCGATTCCGGCGCGCGCCGCCACGGCGGCAGCGGTCAACTCGGACTCGACCGAGTCCTGGCCCACGAGCCGATCGAAGACACCTGCCACGCGCTACACCCTAATCGGCCGCACCGACAAACCGACCGGCACCGAGACGCTCCCGCTACGACTCGGGCCGCGCGCTACGACTCGGCCGGAGACTTCACCGCCGCCTTCTTCGCGGGCGCCTTCTTGGCCGCGGTCTTCTTCGCGGTGGTCTTCTTGGCGGTCGCGGTGGTCTTCTTCGCCGTCGACTTCGCCGCGGTCTTCTTCGCCGGTGCCTTCTTCGCGGTCTTCTTGGCCGCCTTCTTCACCGGTCCCTTGGCGCGGCGATCGGCGAGCAGCTCGGAGGCCCGCTCGTCGGTGATCGACTCCACCTCGTCACCCTTGCGCAGGCTGGCGTTGGTTTCGCCGTCGGTGACATACGGGCCGAACCGCCCGTCCTTGATCACCATCGGCTTGCCGGTGGCGGAGTCGTTGCCCAACTCCCGCAGTGGCGCCGCACTCGCCGCCTGCCGTCCGCGCCGCTTGGGTTCGGCGTAGATCTTCAACGCCTCTTCCAAGGTCACGGTGAAGATCTGGTCCTCGGTGGCGAGCGAGCGAGAGTCCGTGCCCTTCTTCAGATACGGGCCGTAGCGGCCGTTCTGCGCGGTGATCTCGTCACCGGATTCGGGATCCTTGCCGACCACCCGCGGCAGCGACAGCAGCTTCAGCGCATCCTCGAGGGTGATGGTCGACAGATCCATCGACTTGAGCAGCGACCCGGTTCGCGGTTTGGGCGCGGCGGCCTTCTTGGCGCCCTTCTTGGCGTCGAGATCGGCCTCCGGCTCGGCCAGGATCTCGGTGACATACGGCCCGAAGCGACCTTCCTTGGCCACGATCCGATGTCCGGTTTCGGGATCCACACCGAGCGAGCGCCCCTCCTGCGGGGTCGCGAACAGCTTTTCCGCGACCTCGGGCGTCAATTCGTCCGGCGGCAGATCGTCGGGCAGATTGGCGCGCTGGGAGATCGGATCGCCATCCGGATCGTCCGGGTTCTGCACCATGCGCTCCAGATACGGACCGAAGCGCCCGACCCGGACCACGATGTCGCGGTCCTGGTCGTCGGTGAACATCTTGATCGAGTTGACCTCGCGGGCATCGATATCGTCGAGCCGCTCCCCGACCATCCGCTTCAGTCCGCCGGAACGCGCCACCGAACCCTCGGCGCCGTGGTCACCACCGAAATAGAAGCTGGTCAACCAATTTCCGCGCTGCTCGCGACCGCCGGCGATGGCGTCGAGATCGTCTTCCATGGCCGCGGTGAAATCGAAATCGACCAGGCGGCCGAAGTACTCCTCCAGCAGGCCCACCACCGCGAACGCCACCCAGGACGGCACCAGCGCACTACCGCGCTTGTAGACGTAGCCGCGGTCCAGAATGGTCTTGATGATCGAGGCGTAGGTCGACGGGCGTCCGATGCCCAGTTCCTCGAGCGCCTTGATCAGCGAGGCCTCGTTGTAGCGCGGAGGCGGATTGGTCGTGTGCCCATCGGGCGTCAGCTCGGTGGCGTTGACGCCTTGGCCCTCCGTCAGCGCGGGCAGCCGCGATTCCGCGTCGTCGGACTGACCGCCCGCATCCTCGTCGACACTTTCCACATAGGCCTTGAGGAAGCCCGCGAACGTGATGGTGCGCCCGGATGCGGAGAACACGCATTCCTCGCCCGTACCGGCGCGGCCGGTGATCCGGACCGTCAGCGTGGTGCCGCGCGCGTCGGCCATCTGCGAGGCGACCGTGCGCTGCCAGATCAGTTCGTAGAGCCGGAATTCGTCCTGGTCCAGCCGGGCGTGCAGCTGGCCCGGCGTGGCGAAGGTGTCACCGGCGGGCCGGATCGCCTCGTGCGCCTCCTGCGCGTTCTTGACCTTGCGGGTGTACTGCCGCGGCGTCGGATGCACGAACTCGGGCCCGTACAACTGGGTCGCCTGCGCCCGCGCCGCGCTGATCGCCGACTCCGACAGCGTCGTGGAGTCGGTACGCATATAGGTGATGTAGCCGTTCTCGTACAGCCGCTGCGCCACCCGCATCGTGCGCTCGGACCCGAAGCGGAGCTTGCGGGCGGCCTCCTGCTGCAGCGTCGAGGTCATGAAGGGCGCATAGGGCCGCCGCGTGTACGGCTTGGATTCGACCGAGGTGACCTGGAAATCCGCCTTGTCCAGTGCCGCGGCCAGCCGCCGTGCCGCGGCCTCGTCGAGCACGGTGACACCGTTGCGGGCCTTGAGCTGACCATCGGATCCGAAATCCCGGCCGCCCGCGACGCGTGCACCGTCGACCGTGACCAGCCGCGCGCCGAAGATGCGCGGGTTGGCCTCGTCGCTCGGGCCGCCGCCGGCGTCGAATTTCGCCGCGATATCCCAGTACTCCGCGGAACGGAACGCGATGCGCTCGCGCTCGCGCTGCACGACGATGCGGGTCGCGACCGACTGCACACGGCCCGCCGACAGTCGCGGCATGACCTTCTTCCACAGCACGGGGCTGACCTCGTAGCCGTAGAGGCGGTCGAGGATGCGCCGGGTTTCCTGGGCGTCGACCAGGTCGTTGTCGAGTTCGCGAGTATCGGCCGCGGCCGCGCGAATGGCCGGCTCGGTGATTTCGTGGAACACCATTCGCCGGACCGGAATCTTCGGCTTCAGCGTCTCGAGCAGGTGCCAGGCGATGGCCTCGCCCTCGCGGTCGGGGTCGGTGGCCAGATACAGTTCGTCGGCATCACGCAGCAGTGTCTTCAGTTCCGAGACCTTGGCCTTCTTGTCCGGACTGACGACATAGATCGGCTCGAAATCGTGGTCGACATCGACACCCAGCCGAGCCCAGGACTGGCCTTTGTATTTGGCCGGCACGTCCGCGGCACCGCGCGGCAGATCTCGGATATGGCCGACGGATGCCTCGACCGTATAACCGCGGCCCAGATAGGGCGCGATCTTGCGTGCCTTGGTCGGCGACTCGACGATGACGAGACGACGCAGGGGACGCCCCCGGCCGGATGCGGCCGCGTCGGGCCCGGCGGAAGCCGCATCGGGAGTCGGCGATGCACCGCGGTCTCGTGTTGCCACCGGCGAACACACCTTTCCTGTCGACCCGCGCGGCGCAGGCGCGCGGCGCGCGGCTGGGGCAAGAGGGAGAGACAAATGTCTCCCGCCAGAGACGTTTATACCGTGTTTCGCTGTCGTGGAGTCCGCACTGCGGTCCCGCGACCCTGGAGTCTCGGCTGTTCTGCGCGGTACTTCCCCGTCGGTACCGTCCGAACCGAAATGGCTGCGAACTGCAGAAAACCCCCTTGTGGGCAACTCGATCACATCGAAAAGCCCCGGTTTTCGATCGAGTCTACTTCCCCCGCATATGACTCGTCCCTCACCGCGTGCTCGCGGTGAGGGACGAGAGATCGGACCTTGTTGGGTTACTCGCTCAGCTGAGCGCGCGAACTCCGGTGGCCTGCGGACCCTTGGTGCCCTGGCCGACCTCGAATTCGACCTTCTGGTTCTCCTCGAGGGTGCGGAAGCCCGAACCCTGAATCTCGGAGTAGTGGACGAAGACGTCAGCGGAGCCGTCCTCGGGCGCGATGAAGCCGAACCCCTTCTCCGCGTTGAACCACTTCACAGTTCCCTGTGCCATTCTGTTCCTTCTCTTTCCATACCGGAACGGCGGACAAGTTAGGTTGGTCCACCGGGTCCGTTCCGACCGCTGTACTCTGTTCCCCCTGCAGGAAGCTTCAAGCACACCGTTCGCAACATCGATCCTGCTGATGGTTTGGACCTTTGATCCGTTCCCTCGAACACAGAAGCTTGCGACCGAGAACTAGTGAACCATGTCCGCGCGCAATTCGACAGCCGAGTTACCGACAATTTGCAAAAAAGATGATCTTGCGAATGTGCAGGTGAGGGGCACAATGCCCAAATCCAAACTTGAAGTAGGTTTGCTTAGCGATAACCGAGCGAGCGTCAGGCAAACAGACTGTGACGCAGGTCGCTACTCGGTAGTGAATTGGCAGCTCGGGCGAGGGCGGCACACACGGTTCACACTTTCTTCGCGTCGCACGGTCTCGGTCCGATGAATCCGAAAGGCCCGCGATCGGCCCCCACGCCCGCAGAAGCGATCGGCTACGGGACATCGTTGCTGAATCGTGTCCTTTTCGGAGTGCCCGATGCGGAGAGTCGTATCACCCATGTGACCGAACTCCCGGCCCGGCCGGCGCGCATCACCGACTGGCCTTCCTGGGCTGCTCCGGAGGTGGTCGACGCCCTGCGGGAATCCGGTGTAGAGGCACCGTGGACGCATCAGATTCGAACCGCGGAGCTGGCCGCTTCGGGAACACACGTCGTGGTCTGCACCGGGACCGCGTCGGGCAAATCCCTGGGATATCAACTTCCGGTATTGACCGACCTGCGGCGGGATCCGCGAGCGACCGCTCTGTATATATCGCCGACCAAAGCGCTCGGAGCCGATCAATTCCGCGCGGCCGCGCAGTTGACCCATGCCGGCGGCCTGCGCGATATCCATCCGGCCACCTACGACGGCGATACTCCGCCCGAGGTCAGGCAGTGGGGGCGGGCGAATGCGCGGTGGTTGTTCACCAATCCCGACATGCTGCACATCGGCATACTGCGAGCGCATCAGCGCTGGGCGCGGATGCTGCGGCGGCTGCGCTACGTGGTGGTCGACGAATGCCACGCGTATCGCGGTGTATTCGGGTCCCAGGTCGCGATGGTGTTGCGCCGGTTGCGGCGGCTGGCCGCGCATTACGGCGCGAATCCGACCTTCGTCCTGTGCTCGGCCACCAGCGCCGATCCGGCCGCGGCGGCCGCACGGCTGATCGGTGCGCCGGTGACCGCGGTGACCGAGGACGGCTCCCCGCAGGGTGCGCGAACGGTCGCCCTGTGGGAACCACCGCTGCTCGGCGACCTCAGTGGCGAGAACGGCGCCCCGGTCCGACGGGCGGCGACCACCGAGGCCGCCCGGATCATGACCGACCTGGTCGTCGAGGGTGCCCGGACATTGACCTTCGTTCGCTCCCGCCGGGCCGCCGAGGTCGTCGCCATCGACGTGCAGCGCATGCTGGCCGAGGTGGATCCGGCGCTGGCCGGGCGAGTGGCGGCCTATCGGGCCGGATACCTGGCCGAGGACCGGCGGGAACTGGAGAACGGCCTGGCGGACGGGTCGCTGCTGGGCGCGGCCACCACGACCGCACTCGAACTCGGCGTCGACATCGCCGGGCTGGACGCCGTGGTGATGGCCGGTTTCCCGGGAACCGTCGCCTCGTTCTGGCAGCAGGCGGGCCGCGCAGGACGTCGCACCCAGGGCTCGCTGGTACTGCTGGTGGCCCGCGACGATCCGCTCGACACCTACCTCGTCCACCACCCGCACGCCCTGCTGGACAAGCCGGTCGAGGCGACCATCACCGATCCGCACAACCCCTACGTCGCCGGCCCGCATCTGCTCTGCGCGGCCTGCGAACACCCCCTGACCGACGCCGAGATCGACGACCTCGGCGTCCCGGACGTGGCCGCCGATCTTGCCGCGCGGGGCCTGATCAAGCGCCGGGAGAACGGCGGGGGTCAGGCTCGCTGGTATCCGACGTCGAGCGCCTACCCACACGACGACGTGGATGTGCGCGGCGGCATCGGCTCCCAGATCGCCATCGTGGACGCGACCAGCGGCCGTCTACTGGGCAGCGCGGATTCCGGCCGGGCTCCCGCGACGCTGCACGCCGGGGCGGTCCACCTGCATCAGGGCGAGACCTACGTGGTCGACGAACTGGATCTCGAGGCCGGCGTCGCCTTCGTCCACGCCGAGCAGCCCGGATGGACCACCAGCGCCCGCATGGTCACCTCGGTGGCGATCGACGAGCGCACGCACGAGCGGGTGTACGGGCACGTCACCGCCGCCCTGGCCAGGGTCCGGGTGACCCGCCAGGTGGTCGGGTATCTGCGCACGCTTCCCAGTGGAGAGGTTCTCGACCTCGTCGAACTCGATATGCCGGAGCAGACACTGCCGACCCAGGCCGTGCTCTACACCGTCACACCGCGCCTGCTGGCCGCGGCGGGGATCGAGCCGCGCCGCGTACCCGGTGCCCTGCACGCCGCCGAACATGCGGCGATCGGGATGTTGCCCCTGGTCGCGAGCTGCGACCGCTGGGATGTGGGCGGCGTTTCCATCGCCGAGCACCCCGATACCGGGCTACCCACCGTCTTCGTCTACGACGGCCATCGGGGCGGGGCCGGCTTCGCCGAGCGCGGGTTCACCCGCTTGCGGACCTGGTTGGCGGCGACGCGGGCGGCCATCACCTCCTGTTCGTGCCCGCAAGGCTGCCCCTCGTGCGTCCAATCCCCCAAATGCGGCAACGGGAATTCCCCGCTGGACAAGGAGGGTGCGGCCGCGCTGCTGACGGCCGTCCTCGCCGATCTGCCCGACGATGCGCCGAGCTGACCCGCATGGACAACATTTCGGGCCATGACCTGCCCGAATCCGTTTCGTGACGATGCGGACACCGTCGGTAGACGTCGTCGCTTCCCGGTCCCACGGACTGCCTGGCGCCATCGAGGCCTACGGCGCGACCGGGAATAAAAAGGAAGTCGATCATGTTAACCGGCACATTGCCCTAGCGAATAACGGCCATGTGGGCATTCACATGTGTGCATTTATCGGAATCCCGCAGCGTCGAATGCTTGCACAATTGCGCCGCCGGAATTGAATGCCGACCGAATGGGAAATCCACCGCACTTACGGCACTGTGGTGTGGCTCCGGTCACCCATTCTTTCTCACACCAACCGTCCGGTATTCATGATCGTTTTCCCGCACTCACCGGACCGGCCCGCGCGACCGCCACAACTGATCGCTTGCCCAAAAGAGCGAGCGTCACCGAACCATCGACCGTTACCGTCACATCCCAATCCCGGACCGAACACGTCCGTACCCGCATCCGCATTTGCCGCACCACCGAATCCGCTCGATCGCAGGCCGCCTCAGCGCCGGAATCCAGTGCGCCCGCTGCGGCCAATGCCGCCGAATCGGCCGCGCTCTGCGCTCGATGGCGTGCGCAGACCACTGCCGCGAACTGCACGATCACCACCGTCACCAGTAGCAGCGCGGTGAGTGCCAGACATGCCGTGACGGTGGCACCGCCGTCGCATCCGCGACCGCGGCACGCGGCGGGCACTGTGGCCGGTGTCATTGCGGCTCGCCCGGTTCGCGTACCGCTACCGCTTCGGCCCGTAACCGCAGCATCGGGAGCAGCGGCGCCCGCGCCCGAACCGTGGCCACGATCCGGTCGCCCTCCGCGCGCAACTCGATATCGGCGCCGGGCGGCGCCACCCGCTGCGCTGCCGGCAGAGCTTCCGCCTCCGCACCTCGCGCGGCGAGACGTGCCGCTTCGCGAGCGGCGTCGATACAGCGGATCTGCATCGACGCCGCCAGCAACGCCCCCAGACAGAGCACGACGACCACTATCACGGCCGCCAGCGCAATCGCCGCCTCGACCGTGACCGCACCCCGTTCGCCCGGACGAGCGAACCTCATACGGTGGTGTTCAGCGCCCTGTCGATGATCTTGGTCAGCGCGTTCACGATGGAATCGCCGGTGACCACGGTGTAGAGCACCGCTCCGAACGCCGCTGCGGCGATCGTGCCGATGGCGTATTCGGCGGTACTCATCCCGTCGTCGGTCACCAGTACCTGGATCAGCCGCGAACGTAGTTCTCGCACAACCGATTGCGTTGCCGCCAGCATCGGTCTCCCCTTTCTCTACGGTCGGCGCGGCGGATCCGCACCGAATCTCTGGTGTGGTCACCACAACCCACCGCCCAGTACTCGACCGGCCAGTCCGGCGACCACCGGGACGATGCCGAGGCAGACGAAGGCCGGCAGGAAGCACAGCCCGAGCGGGCCGCTGATGAGCACGCCCGCGCGTTCCGCCCGCGCGGCGGCCGCATCCTCGACCGCCGCGCGGCACTTGTCCGCGAGTTCGGAGACCGCCCCGGTCAGGGCCGCACCGGAGCGGGCCGAACGGCGCACCAGCCGGGCGAGCGCGTACATCTCCGCGACGGGTGCTTCCCTGGCCGCGCGCTCCCAGGCGGAAACCGGGTCCGCGCCGAGCGCCAGCAGTTCCGCCGCCCGCCGCAGCGCCGACGCGAAGGGTTCCGGGGCGGTCGAGGAAACCGCGCGGGCCGCCGTGGCGGTCGGCAGTCCCGCCCGCAGACACGCGGCGAGCAGATCCAGGGCCGAGGCCACCGCCAAGGGGTCGCCGGTGGCCGGGCGCGGAACGTTCCGCGGCACCGGAGCGACGCCGTGGGACGCACGGAGGCGGGCAACCGATGTGACTCGGCCCGGAAGGGCGAGCAGCGCGGCACCGGAACAGAGCAGTGCCATCGACAGACCGTTCATACCGATACCCGTCGCGTGATGGCATCCGCCCACAGCAATCCCACACCGATGAGCCCGGCGCCGAGCGGAAAGACGATGGTTCCGACCCCTCGGCTCATCAGCACCTGCAGGGGGTGGGCGCCCATCAGCTGTCCGAGCGCGATGCCGAGGAGCGGGAGTCCGGCCAGCACCGCGGCGCTGGCCCGCGCACCCGCCAGGGCGGCGGTCGTGCGCTCGCTGAACCGCATTCGCCCGGCGAGGTCGTCGCGGGCCGCACTCAACAGTTCGGCCAATGCCAGGCCGTGCCGCTCGGCCACCTCCCACGCAGCCGCGACGCGATCCAGTTCGGTCGTGACGGCGCAGGGACGTCCGCGCAATCCGTCCGCGGCCGAACCGCCGAGCCTGGCCCGCGCGGCGCTCACCGCGAAGGCCGCTCCGGCCGCTCCACCGATCTCCGCGGCCGCGACGGCGGCGGCAGCGCTGGGATGCGCGCCGGTGCGCAGTTCACCGATCACCACTTCCAGCCCTTCCAGCAGTTTCCGGCATTCGTCGTCGTGGCGGCGTTCCTCGCGGCGGTTCTTCGAACGCACGGTCAGCGTGGTGACGAGCACCGCGGTCGCACCCGCGGACCCGGGACCGAAGACGACCGCCGCCCCCACCGCCGAAGCAGCCACGCCGCGAATAATCCAGCGGCTCGGGTTGTTTCGCGTTTCCTCCGGTCGTCCGCACAGCACACGCAGTCGGTGCCGCCGGGGCGTGGTCGGCAGGAGCAGCAGCGCTGCGGCGCCGCACAGCAAGCTCAGGGTCATTGCCGCAACCGCTCGTTCAGCAACCGCTGGAGTGCGGTGTTCGCCGGTGCCGCAACGGGATCCACGGACCAGGCCGTCTCGATGCGCACACCCGCCTCCCCTTCGCGGGTCACCAGCCCGATTTCCTGCAGGACTCGCCCACCGTCGGGGCGGCGCCGCATCGCGAGCACGACCTGGATGGCCGCGGCGAGCTGACTGTGCAGCCCTGCCCGCCCCATTCCGCCCAGTGCCGCAAGGGCTTCCAGACGAGCGGGCACCTCCCGTGGCGAGTTCGCATGCACCGTCCCGGCGCCTCCGTCGTGTCCGGTGTTCAGTGCGGTGAGCAGGTCCACCACCTCGGCCCCGCGCACCTCTCCGATGACGATCCGATCCGGCCGCATCCGCAGCGCCTGACGGACCAGGTCCCGGACCGTGATGGCACCCGCGCCCTCCACATTGGCGATACGCGCGACCAGCCGGACGACATGCGGATGCGGCGGCGACAGTTCGGCGGCATCCTCGACGCACACGATGCGTTCGGCGGGGTCGACGTGCGCCAGCAGAGCCGACAGCAACGTGGTCTTTCCAGCGCCGGTGCCGCCGACCACGAGGAAGGCGAGCCGTGCGCGGATGATCCTCTCCAGCAGCAGTTCCGACTCCGGTGTGAGCGTTCCCGAGGTGGTCAGTCCGCGCAGGCTGTGGCCGACCGGGCGCAGTACCCGCAGCGAGATACACGTTCCGCCCTGTGCGATGGGCGCGAGGACCGCGTGCAGCCGCACGCCGAAGCTCTCGCCGGGCGCTCGCTCGTATTCCGGCAGCCGCCCGTCCACCCACGGTTGCGCATCGTCGAGCCGGCGGCCGGCGGCGAGCGCTAGGCGCTGAGCCAGGCGCCGCACGGCCGCTTCGTCAGGGAAGCGGATCGAGGTGCGCTCCAGACCGCTACCGCGATCGATCCACACCGCATCGGGCGCGGTCACCAGCACATCCGAGACCAGGGCGTCGTGCAGCAACGGTTCCAGCGCGCCCGCCCCGGTCATCTCCGTCTGCAGCAGGCGCAATGCGCGCAGCAGGTCCGTATCGCCGAGGACTCGGCCGGCTTCGGCGCGGATGGCGGCGGCCAGGCGGGCCGGATCGTGTTCACCCGGCTGGGCGGCCAGTCGCTCCCGAACCCGGTCCAGGAGTTCGGCACTCACCACCCCGCTCATCGAGCCCCCTCCGGCAATGCGGACAGCACCGACTCCGCTCCCGCCGCGAGCGGCCCGCGGCCGAGCGTCAGTCCACCGCGTTCCAGTTCGGCCGCGAGTCCGGGTTGGGCGCGCATGGCGGCCAGCAGGGGCAGCCCCAATGCCTCCGCGATATCGCGACCGCGCAGCCCGCCCGGTGCGGGGCCTCGAACGACCAAGGCCTGGTTGGGGTTTCGACGACGGATATCCGCCACGACCGCCCCCGCGGCGGCCACCGCACGCAACCGGGCCGGCACCACGAAGACGACGAGATCGGCGGCATCGAGGAGGTGATCGGTATGCGGGCCCCGACTGCCGGAGATATCGCACACCACCAGATCGCCGGCGCCGCGGCCAGCCTCGACGACGGCGCGGGCCGCGCCGATGCCGATATCGTCCGGTCCGGAGCCGGCCGGTCTGCTGCAGGCCAGTACGCCGAGTCCCGGTGCGGCGGCGGGTAAAGCGTCGTGCAGGGCTTGCGCGGCCACCCGGCCGTCCTCGACGGAAAGTTCGGGCCAGCGCAGACCGGGCACCGACTCGATACCCAGCAGCAGATCGATGCCACCGCCGAGCGGGTCGCCGTCGATGAGCAGAATGTGCGGCCGGAATCGCCGGGCCGCGGCGGCCAGGGCCAGCGTCGCGGCGAAGACCGAGGCCCCGGCACCGCCCCCTGCGCCAACGACGGCCAGGACGAGTCCGTCCCCAGGATCGCGCCAGGCGTAGGCGGCGAAGGCCTCGATCAGTGTTTCGGTAGCGCTCGGCAACGCGATGACCTGCTCGGCTCCGACCGCCGCGGCGGCCTGCCAATGGTCGAGATCCGGTTCACCGCTGCCGACCAGCACGACGCCCGAGCGCCGCGGATATCCGGCGGCCGCACAGGTACGCGCCGCCGCGAGATCGATGATCACCAGCGCGGCCGCGGCCCAGGCATGCCTGCCGACAGGCATGGACCGTTCGTCCAGGCCACGGTCGGCGGCGGCCGCTATGCGACGCACCTCGTCGCGTAGCCGGTGGTCACCGACCAGCACCAGTGCCGGAGGAGGAACTGCTGCAACGGAATTCATGTCAGCCAGCCTCACCCGGATCGGCAGGGCGAACCAGGGCCCCAACGCCGAATGTGGACAACTCGCGGGCTGTGGACAAACACTGCACGCCGAGTAACAGCTGGACGGTCCGGAAATAGAGGACGGCCCCAGCCGGGGGGGGAGGAGGCTGGGGCCGTCGGGGTTCAGCCCCGGGGGGTCGGGCTGAACGCGCCTGGACCATGTCCAGGTGCCAGCAATACTACACCCAGAAACCGGCGGCAATGCAAGTCCATCGCGCGACGAAGTTTCGGCCCGGAGCGGGCGGCTCCCGGGGCATCGGACGGGGCGTGCGGCCGGGCTGAACGCCGCATCACCGGGGAAGCTCCCTATTCTGGAGCCGTGACGGCCGAGGGCGACCAAACAGCTACGAACGATCGGGCCGCCGGGGATACCGGGCACCCGCGACACCGCAACGATGCAGCAGCGAATCGCGCGCACCGGACGACGGACGCTTCGTCCGCACCCCGGATCGCCGCGTTCTTCGATCTGGACAAGACGGTCATCGCCAAGTCGAGCGCGTTCGTCTTCAGCCGGCCGTTCTTCGCGCAGGGCCTGATCGATCGGCGCACCGTACTGGAATCCAGTTACGCGCACTTCTTGTTCCTGCTCTCCGGCGCCGACCACGACCAGATGGAGCGGATGCGCGAACATCTGACGAAGATGACCGCCGGCTGGGACGTGTCGCAGGTGCGCTCGATCGTCGCGGAAACACTGCACGAACTGGTCGATCCGCTGATCTATGCGGAGGCGTCGGATCTGATCGCCGACCACAAGATCCGCGGCCACGACGTCGTGATCGTCTCGGCGTCGGGTGAGGAGATCGTCGCCCCGATCGCCGCCGCGCTGGGTGCGACGCATACCGCCGCCACTCGGATGGTGGTCGAAAACGGTAAGTACACAGGCGAAGTCGAGTTCTACTGCTACGGCGAGGGCAAGGTCGAGGCGATCGAGAAGCTGGCCGCGTCCGAGCGCTACGACCTGTCGCGCTGCTACGCCTATTCCGATTCGATCACCGACCTGCCGATGCTGTCGGCGGTCGGACACCCCACCGCGGTCAACCCCGACCGGAACCTGCGACGCGAGGCGGTGGCCCGGGACTGGCCGATCCTGACCTTCTCCAATCCGGTGTCACTATGGTCGCGGATTCCCGCGCCGTCGACCACGACGGTGGCCGCCACGGCGGTGGTCGGAGTGAGCGCGGTACTGGCCGGCGCCCTCAGTTACCGGCTGCTACGCCGGCGCCGCTGAGGGTGGCGCTCCGAGCGCATCGCGGCTGGTCAACGACGCGCAACCCATCGATGTAACCACGATTCGAGGGGCCACACGCCGATTATGAGTAATGTCCTTTCGACCCTTGATGTGAGGGGTCTCACAGAGTAACAATGGACGCACGGAGGGGCGGAAGGCCAAGATCGGAACGGAAGAGAAGGTTCGATCTCCCATCCGCACTTCCCAGCACGGACGCCAGGCACCCACGCGGAGCGCGCCGCGACAAGGGCAGAAGCGTTGTGGGCCTGCGAAATTCGAGTTCACGTCGGCAATGGCCTCGCACAGGTTGCGGGGATGAACCGGCGGGGTTCGGATGATCGCCGAGGCCGCAGAACACAACCCGACAAGCACGCTTGGTAACCGGGTAGTCCGTGCTAGCGGGCGGTGAGGCCGACGACGGCTACGCCGCCCGCTTCGATGTGCGGACCCGTTTCGCACTCACTGTGATCAGCGCTCACGCGCCGCGTTCATGCCGCCGCATCGGCGATCGATCGAGCCTCGCGGGCACCGTCTTCCAGCGCGCCGCAGCAGAACACCACCCAACCGCCCACACCCTCGGCCGTCCCGTCGGCGAAGCCCGCCGCGGCGTCGAGGTAGGCCTGGCGGCGTCGCAACCAGAAGACCTCCGGTACGCCCAGACTGTGCGGATCCAGGCCGCTCGCGACGGCCACCAGCCGGGACGCCGCCCGCGCCACCACGCCGTCGGCCGAACCGAAGGGACGCAACGACATCAGCTCACCGTGCACCACCGCGGCCAGCACGGGGGCCGGCGCGCTCGAGGTCAGTACGGTCTGAGCCAGTAGATCGAGTCGTTCGGCGATGCCCGGCTCCGGGCGCGGCCGGCCGAGTTCGATTTCGTTGTCGACCAGATCGGCCGCGGCGAGCAGATGCAGACGAGCCAGCGCCTGCAGCGGCGCCCGCTGCCACACGCCGACCAGATTCCGCAGTGCGTCACCGTCGAGGGCCTGCCCGACCCGCAACGCTCCCGCCAGAATCGGATCGGCGACCCGGCCGTCGGCGGGCAGTTCGGTGGCCCCGCCGTCGATCGCCGCCGAGGAGCGCGCCGCGCGGACCGCCGCCTCGGCCGCCGTGGTCGGCCAGCCCCGCCGGTTCGCCTTGTGCCGGTGGACTTCGGCGAGCGCATCGCGGGCGCGGTCGGCCGCCTCGCGGACACCGGGCAGGTCGACCAGGGGTTGCAGCACGTCGCTCACGACCCACACGCTAGCCGAGCGCATCCCGCGGCCCAACGGGGTCCGCTTCCCGAGCCCGCCGTTCGGGACCGATACGCGGCGCAGGTCACAGTCCGTTAGGGTCACATCGTGGCCGCGGTCACGCTGCGGCCGACGCGTATCCGATGGACAGGCCCGATGGAGGCGAGATGACCGACACCACCGCTGAGCACCGAGACGTGTACCCGCCTACGGCCGAATTCGCCGCGGCAGCCAATGCCGATGCGTCCATCTACGAGCGGGCAACGGCGGATCGCGAGGGGTTCTGGGCCGAACAAGCGCAGCGACTGCACTGGCATCAGCCGTGGGATCGGGTGCTGGACTGGGACGATGCCCCGTTCGCGCGCTGGTTCACCGGCGGCAAGCTCAACATCGCCTACAACTGCGTGGACCGTCACGTCGACGACGGCTACGGCGACCAGGTCGCCATCCACTGGGAGGGTGAGCCCGGCGATTCCCGCTCGATCACCTACGCCCAGCTGCAGGCCGAGGTGTGCCAGGCCGCCAACTACTTCACCGAACTCGGCCTGACCGCCGGGGATCGGGTCGCGATCTACATGCCGATGGTCCCCGAGGCCATCGTGTCGATGCTGGCCTGCGCCCGGCTGGGCCTGACCCACTCGGTGGTCTTCGCCGGCTTCTCCCCCAGCGCCCTGCGCCAGCGCGTCGACGACGCCGAGGCCCGCCTCGTGATCACCACCGACGGCCAGTGGCGCCGCGGTAAGGCCGCACCGCTGAAGGAAGCCGTCGACGAGGCGCTCTACGCCCACGGCGACGTCCCGCACAGCGTCGAACACGTGCTGGTGGTGCGGCGCACGAATCTCGAGATCGCATGGACCGAGGGCCGCGACCGGTGGTGGCACGAAACCGTCGCCCAGGCATCAACGGACCATGCCTGCAGCGCTTTCGATGCCGAGCACCCGCTCTACATCCTCTACACCTCCGGCACCACCGGAAAGCCCAAGGGCATCCTGCACACCTCGGGCGGCTACCTGACCCAGGTCGCCTACACCCACCACTACGTCTTCGACCACAAACCAGGGCAGGACGTGTACTGGTGCACCGCCGACATCGGCTGGGTCACCGGACACTCCTACATCGTCTACGGCCCGCTGGCCAACCGCGCCACCCAGGTCGTCTACGAGGGCACCCCCAACTTCCCCGACGAGCACCGGCACTGGCAGATCATCGAAAAGTACGGCGTCACAATCTATTACACCGCGCCCACGCTGATCCGTACCTTCATGAAGTGGGGCCGCGACATCCCCGACGCCCACGACCTGTCCTCGATCCGCGTGCTCGGCTCGGTCGGCGAACCGATCAACCCCGAAGCGTGGCGCTGGTACCGCGAAGTCATCGGCGCGGGCACCGCACCCATCGTCGATACCTGGTGGCAGACCGAAACCGGCGCCATCATGATCTCGCCGCTGCCGGGGGTCACCGCCGCCAAACCCGGCGCCGCCATGGCACCACTGCCCGGCATCTCCGCGAAAGTCGTGGACGAGGAAGGCAATTCGGTCGAAATCAATCGAACCGAAGCCGAATCTTCGGACCGCTCCGCAAGCTCCGCGGTCGTCGGATACCTCGTCCTCGATCAGCCGTGGCCGTCGATGCTGCGCGGCATCTGGGGCGACGACGAGCGCTACAAGGCCACCTACTGGGAACGCTTCGCCGCCCAGGGCTGGTACTTCGCCGGCGACGGCGCCAAGATCGACGCCGACGGCGCCCTGTGGGTCCTCGGCCGCGTCGACGACGTCATGAACGTCTCCGGCCACCGCATCTCCACCGCCGAAGTCGAATCCGCCCTCGTCGGACACCACAGCGTCGCCGAAGCCGCGGTCGTCGGCGCCAGCGACGCCACCACCGGACAGGGCATCGTCGCCTTCGTCATCCTCACCGGCGGCTCGAACAACTCCGGACAGCAACTCGTCGACGAGCTCAAGGCCGAAGTCTCCCGCGAGATCAGCCCGATCGCCCGCCCCCGCGAAATCCACATCGTTCCCGAACTGCCCAAGACCCGCTCGGGCAAGATCATGCGCCGCCTGCTGCGCGATGTGGCCGAGGGCCGCGAACTCGGCGACACCTCCACCCTGGTCGACCCCAACGTGTTCGAAGCCATCCGCGCCTCCAACGCCTGATCGACCGGCTTTTCGAGCCCACGTCCGGTACCGCACCGGGCGTGGGCTCCGCCGTTCGCCGCCGCGAAGCCTGAAGGCGGCCGTAAACAGCCACGCCTGTACCGGTAAAATTTTGTCAAGGAGTGCCGGGAAGTCTGGTCGGCGTGTGGTTGGTGAGCCCGTTGCGGGAGTGCCCGCCGCAGTCGCCGTCCGCTCCCGAAAGGATTTCCGTGATCGTCGCGCTGCGCTCCGAGCTCGCTCGTTATCTCCGCACTGAAACCGTCGGCGGCGCATTGCTGCTCGCCGCGGCGGCGGTAGCGCTGCTGTGGGCCAATTCGCCCTGGCGCGACGGCTATTTCGCGATGGTGGACACCACTCTCGCGATCCCACCGTTACATCTGGACCTCACCCTGGGCGACTGGACCAAGGACGGTCTGCTCGCGGTGTTCTTCTTCGTCGCGGGGCTCGAACTCAAGCGCGAATTCGTCGTCGGTGAGCTGGCCGACCGGAAACGGGCCACGCTCCCGGTGGTGGCCGCGATGGGCGGCGTGATCACCCCGGCGGTGATCGCCTTCGTCATCGGCTGGGGTGTCCCGGGCATGGATCGCGGCTGGGCGATTCCGGTCGCGACCGATATCGCCTTCGCGCTCGCGGTACTGGCCATGACCGGCTCGCGAATTCCGGCCGGGGCGAGGGTGTTTCTGCTCAGCCTGGCCGTCGTCGACGATCTGATGGCGATCGTGATGATCGCGGTGCTGTTCACCACCACGGTGGTGCTGATCTGGCTGGTGGGCGCCGCCGCCTGCTTCGTGGGCTGGGCGCTGGCGCAGCGGCTGCGTATCCGCACCCCGCTGGTGTACGTGCCGCTGGCGCTGCTGTCGTGGTATGCCCTGCACGAGGCCGGGATTCATCCCACGCTGGCAGGGGTGATCTGCGGGCTGCTGACCCGGGTACGCCCGGATCCGGAGGAGGACGAGGCGCCGGCCGCCCGCCTCGAGCATCTGTTCCAGCCGATCTCCGCCGGCGTGTGCGTCCCGCTGTTCGCGCTGTTCGCCTCCGGAGTTCCGTTGTCCGCCAGCGTTTTCGGTGAGCTGTTCACCTCGCGGCTGTCGTTGGCGATCATCGCCGGACTGCTGGTCGGCAAGACCGTGGGCATCTTCGGCTCGAGCTGGCTCGCGATCCGGTTCGGAATCGCCGCTCGGCCCGTGGGTCTCGGCAATCGGGATATGTCGGCCCTGTCGGTACTGGGCGCGATCGGTTTCACCGTTAGCCTCTTGGTGGCAGAACTCGCGTTGCCCGACCGGGCCGCGACCGAACTGGCGAAAGCCGCCGTGTTGATGACGTCCTTGACGGCCTCTCTACTCGGTTCGGCGCTACTGTTGCGGCGTGGGCGGGCGCATCAGGCGCGGCGAGACGCGAGTGCGGCCACCGAATACGAGTGAAGGCCGGACAGCACCGGGACATGGAGAAGGGTCGAGCAATTGAGCTTCACAAACGGCGGTAACGACGCGGGCCGAAACCGGACCATCACCTCGATTCCGCTGTCCGAGGTCGATACCACCGCGAATGCCAGCGTCGGGGATCTGGTGCGCGACGCCGCGGAGCAGATGTCGACCCTGGTCCGCGCCGAGGTGGAGCTGGCAAAGGCCGAGGTGACCGGCGAGATCAAGAAGGGCCTGCAGGGCAGCGTCTTCTTCATCGGCGCCCTGACGGTGCTGCTGTTCTCGTCGTTCTTCTTTTTCTTCTTCCTCGCCGAACTGCTGGATGTGTGGCTGTACCGGTGGGCGGCGTTCCTGATCGTCTTCGCGCTGATGATCGTGGTGGTGGCGGTGCTGGCGCTGCTCGGCTACCGGAAGGTCCGCAAACTGCGGGCGCCGGAGAAGACGATCGAATCGCTCAAGGAAACCCGGACGGTGCTGCCGCACGGCTTCGGATCGCACGCCGACGGCCCGGCCGCCAAGCCGACGGCATAGTCCGGCTATTACGCTTTCGGCGTGTCGTCGAATCCGCATCCCGATCCGTCCAGCGTCCGCTTCGACGGCCCGTGGACGCATCGCGACGTGCACGCCAACGGCATCCGATTCCACATCGCCGAGGGCGGCCCCGACGATGCGGTGGGCGATCCCGCGCGGCCGCTGGTCGTCCTCCTGCACGGCTTCGGCGATTTCTGGTGGTCGTGGCGGCATCAGCTGACCGGGCTCACCCAGGCCGGCTACCGCGCGGTCGCGGTCGATCTGCGCGGGTACGGCGATTCCGACAAACCGCCGCGCGGCTACGACGGCTGGACGCTGGCCGGTGATATCGCCGGCCTGGTGCGAGCGCTCGGGCACACCGACGCGACCCTGGTCGGCCATGCCGAGGGCGGACTCGTGTGCTGGGCGACCGCGGTTCTGCACCCCCGGGTGGTGCGCTCGATCGCGCTGATCGCCTCACCGCATCCGGTGGCGCTGAAACGTGCCGTGCTGCGCGATCGTCGCCAGCGCGCGGCCTATCTGCCGAATTTCCTGCGGTATCAGCTGCCGCGGTACGGCGAGCGCCGGCTCACCCGCCAGGACGGATTCGAAATCGAACGTCTCGTGCGCGAGCGGGTGCGGCCGCAGTGGGCGGGCACCTCCGAATTCGTCGACACCGCCCAGCGCATGCGCTCGGCGATCCGCATACCCGGTGCGGCGCACTGCGCCCTGGAATATCAGCGCTGGGCCTTCCGTAGTCAGTGGCGTCCCGACGGCCGCCGCTTCCTGTCGGCGATGCGGGAACCCGTCCGCGTGCCGACGCTGATCCTGCGCGGCGACGCCGACCACTACATGCTCGAATCGACCGTGCGCGGCGCGGGCAAGCTCTCACCGGATCGCCGGGTGGTCACGATCCCGCAGGCCGGGCACTTCGCCCACCAGGAGAATCCGGACGCCGTCACCGCGGAACTGTCGAAACTGCTGGGTGATCCGGCGACCGCGCAGTACGTCTAGCGCACGGCAGGCCCCGTCCACGCAGTACCGCTAGCGCACGGGAGGCCTCGGTCCGCGCAGTACCGCTAGGGCACGGCAGGCCCCTGGACGCGCAGGCCCTCGACACGTCCGCAGCGCCGGCGTCGGCGCCGCGGCTTCGCCCTGAAAGTGGGCCGGCAGCGGGTCAGCTCAGGACACAGTCACCGGTGCCGACGGGCGCGGTCGAATTCGACGCGGCCTGCAGATCGGATTCGACCTCTTTCAAGGTGAGCACGTAGCCGGTGTCGTCGTCGGTGACCGCCGCGCCGAAGACCACACCCAGCACCTCACCGTCGGTGTCGACCAGCGGGCCACCGGAATTGCCGGCGCGCACCCGGCCGCGCACGGTGTAGACCTGGCGTTCGACGGTGTTGCTCTTGTAGATGTCGGGACCGGTCAGCTCGAGCGTCTCGCGCACCCGGGCCGCACTGGCGGTGTAGGGGCCGCCGCCGGGGTAGCCGAGGACGATCGAGCTCTGCCCGGATTTTCCGGGCGACGGGGCGAGCGGGATCACCGGCGCGTTGAGTCCGGGAACGGCCAGAATGGCGACATCCTTGGCCGGGTCGAACAGCACCACCGTCGCGTCCAGGCGACCGCGCGCGGTGTCGACCTGCACGGTGGAGGTGCCCGCGACCACGTGCGCGTTGGTCATGATGCGCTCGGGCGCCACGACGAAGCCGGAACCTTCCAGCGCGCGCTGACAACTCGGCGCGACACCGTTCACCCGCAACACGCTGTGCTGGAGATTCAGCGCGACAGGCGTGTCGAGAACGCTCGCGTCCGGCGGCTCGACCGCCGCGATCGGCGCCCGGCCGAACGGGCCGATCACCTCCGGCAGTCCCGAGGTGTTGAGCAGTTTGGAGAATTCGTTCGGCACCCGGCGCAGCCAGTTCGGCGCAACCTGGTTCACGTCGGCGAGCACCCGGGAGCCGTTGACCGCGGCCGCGATACCCGGCTGGGACGACGATGCCAGCGGCAACGCCAGCAGCCAGGCGGTGACCATTACGGCCACACACTGCAGCGCCGCACCGACCACGCTGTCGATACTGCGAGTGAACGGGTGCCGCATACCGCTGCGCGCGGCGCGGCCCAGCACCATGCCCGCCACCTCGCCGACGATCACCAGCGCGACGATCAGCACGACGCCGACCAGGACGCGCTGACGCCCCTCGCTGATGTGCTGCAGGATGTGCGGCGCGATCAGGATGCCGGCGACCGCGCCGAGCACCACGCCGAGAAATCCGAGCGCCGAGGCCACCGCGCCCTGTCTCCACCCCGAGGTGGCAGCCAGCAGCGCGATGATCAAGACCGCGAGGTCGAGCCACCCGGAACTACTCATAACGTCATCCCCACTGCCGCGAGCGAGGCCTGCAGATCACGCACATCGTGGTGATCCCAGTCCCGCTCCCATCCCGATACCGCAAGCAGACCGGCGAGCACACCGGCGGTGAAACCCCAGACGAGCATGCCATCGACCGCGAACGCCGGTCCCATGTACCCCAGCGGATGACGAACGACGAACCGGTTCGCCGGGTCGATCAGATCCACCAGCGGCACCCGCACCACGCGGGCGGCCTCGGTTTCGCTGACCACCCGCACCTCACCGGGCGTGCGCCAATACGCGACCACCGGCGTGACGTCGAACCGGGACGGCGGGACGAAGATCTTGGGCAGGATGGCGAACGGTTCCACACCCACGGGGTCGAGACCGGTCTCCTCGCGCGCCTCGCGCAGCGCGGTGCCGACGGGACCGTCGTCACCCGGTTCCACCCCGCCGCCGGGAAAGGCGACCTGCCCGCGGTGCTGGCGCAGGGTGGCGGCGCGCTGGGTCAGCAACACGTCGGCGTCGGCCGGGAGACCGCCGCGGGTTCCGGCATCGGGCTCCGGCGAACCGCCGAACAGGACGAGGACGGCGGCCTCGCGGGGACGCAGAGCGGCCGCGGCCACCTTGCCCGCGGTGCGTTTGAGTACTTGATTCACGCCCGTCGGATCGGCCGGTTCGTGGTCGGCCACGCCGCGCAACCACCCCGGGATATCGGTGGCGAGCTGTTGCGGCCGGTCCTCAGCTGTCGAATTGTCGTTCATCTCGGATCTATCGGGCACGGACGAGGCCCTCCACGGTTGTGCGCACTGCCTGCCCGTTCACACCCGCACCCCCAATTCCTGCGCGACGGTGGCGGCGACGTCGTCGGCGGTGTCGAACGGCCGGACCACCACCTTCGCGATCGAACCGTCGGCGCGAACCAGTACCGAGACCGGCAGCACGGCCGGCGCTCGCACCGCCGTGCGCACCTTTCCGGCACCGTCCTGCATACCCGGCAGACGCACACCGAGGTCGCGCAACCGGGCCAGCGCCTTGCCCTCGTCGGGATCGCTGTGCACGGTCACGACGGTCAGCGCGCTACCCGCGCGTGCCGAGAATTGCTGCAGCGCGGGCAGTTCCCGGGCGCACGGCTCACACCAATACGCCCACAGATTCACCAGCGCCGGGCGCCCGGCCAGCGCCGCGCCGAGATCGACCGGACGGCCGTCGGCCAGACATTCGAGCGTGATTGCGGCCAGCGGACCGGCGGCCGGCGTGGGCGGCTGCGCGGCCGCGGCGCCCGGACGCGGACAGTCGGCCAACGCGGCCGCGGCCCGCTGACCGTCGGAGGCGGACGCCGGCCCGCCCTGCACCGCGGTGGCGGTCACGGACGGACCGTCGTGGTCGCCGCGCGGCCAGACCGCGACGGCGAGCGCCACCACAGCTATCAGAACGACGAACGCCCATCGCCACGCTGCGGGAACCGACTTCACCGGCCCACCAATTCGAGCAGATGCTCGGCCTCGGGTCCCTTCACCAGTGCGGCGGCCGTCACGGGGTCGGTCGGGCCGATTCCGAAGGAGGGGCAATCCTTGGCCAGCAGGCAGGCGCCGCACGCCGGTTTACGGGAATGGCAGACGCGGCGGCCGTGGAAGATCACCCGATGCGAGAGCATCGTCCATTCCTTGCGCTCGATCAGTTCGCCGACGGCGTGTTCGATCTTGACCGGGTCGTCCTCGGTGGTCCATTTCCATCGCTGCACCAGCCGCGAGAAATGGGTGTCGACAGTGATTCCCGGCACATCGAAGGCGTTGCCGAGGATGACGTTGGCGGTCTTGCGCCCGATGCCCGGCAGCTTCACCAATTCGGCCAGCGTATGCGGCAGGACGCCGTCGTGGTGTTCCAGCAGCGCCTGTCCCAGCCCGATCAGTGAACTCGTCTTGTTGCGATAGAAGCCGGTGGGCCGGATGTATTCCTCGAGTTCCGTGCGATCGGCCTCGGCATAGGCCTTGGCGTCGCGATACCGGGCGAACAATGCCGGAGTTGTCTGATTCACCCGGACGTCGGTGCATTGCGCGGAAAGGATTGTGGCCACGGCCAATTCGAGCGGGGTGGTGAAATCCAGTTCGCAGTGCGCGTCGGGAAATGCCAGCGTCAGCGTGCGATTCATCCGCCGGGCGCGGCGTACCAGACCCAGCCGGGTTTCGTCGGCGAATCGGGCGGCCGGTTTCGAGTTCGCCCGCGCGGATTTCTGCGGAAGTTTTTTTCGAGCCGGAGAACTCGATTCGGTCGTTGTGACCGACGCCGCATCGGTGGCCGTCGCGGCCGTCTCGTGCCCGTTCACGGCGGTGGATCTGGGTTCACGCACTCGTCCACCATACGGAACCGCACCGACGCGAGCGCGATCGCGAACTCCTCCCGTGTTCCATCTGAGACCTTCTCCGTGTTTACTCACCCGTATGCAAGGACTCGCTGTGGTGCTCTTCCCGGTGGTGTTGATGCTTTTCGCACTGTTCATGGAACGTGTCGAAAACCGCCTGCGCAAGCTGCTCGAACCGGGTGAAGAGGTCCAGCAATATCTGGACAGGGCCAGCAATGCCGAGGTCAACGAGCTGGCCAAGTTGGGCGTGCCCGCACACGCCGGCTCCGGCGGCCGCCGCCGTAATCGCGACGAATTGGACGTCGCCCAAGCCAGTTAGACCGATTCCGCCCTCCGGCGATACCGACGCGCCCGACCCGCGAATACTCGAGCCCGGGAACTTTCCGCGACGCCGCGCCCGTTCACAAACCGCACGTTACGTGGTGTCTGTCACTACGCTGCGTGGATGGCAAGTAGACTGCACTGTCGGCCGAACGCTTCGGTCCAGCACTGTGGCGAGCGACGCCGAGCCAGGCGGCAGCCTGCGTACCACGTAGGGACCCGCTGACGCCGCAGTAAGCACCGTCAATTCCCATAAGGAGCACATTCGTGGACGAGGCCCTCGCCAGAGCAGGCATCTTCCAAGGCGTCGAGCCCACCGCGGTGGCTGCTCTCGCCAAACAGCTTCAGCCGGTGGATTTTCCACGTGGCCATGTCATTTTCAATGAGGGCGAGCCCGGCGATCGGCTGTACATCATCACGTCGGGCAAGGTGAAGATCGGCCGCCGTTCCCCGGACGGGCGCGAGAATCTGCTGACCATCATGGGCCCGTCGGATATGTTCGGCGAGCTGTCGATCTTCGACCCGGGCCCGCGTACCTCCACGGCCACCACCGTGACCGAGGTGCGTGCGGTGACCATGGATCGCGATGCGCTCAAGGCCTGGATCGACCAGCGGCCGGAGATCGCCGAACAGTTGCTGCGGGTGCTCGCCCGCCGCCTCCGGCGTACCAACAACAACCTGGCCGACCTGATCTTCACCGATGTCCCTGGTCGAGTCGCCAAGGCGCTGTTGCAGCTCGCGCAGCGATTCGGCACCCAGGAGGCCGGCGCCCTGCGGGTCACCCACGACCTCACCCAGGAAGAGATCGCTCAGCTGGTCGGCGCCTCGCGCGAGACGGTGAACAAGGCCCTGGCCGATTTCGCCCACCGCGGGTGGCTGCGGCTCGAGGGCAAGAGCGTGCTGATCTCCGATTCGGAGCGGCTGGCTCGCCGGGCGCGGTAGGGATTTCCCACCGCGCTCCGGCGCATCCGGATCAGTTCCGGCCGCGCAGATAGGCGAGCTGGGCCTTGACCGAGCTGCGCGCGGCCGGCCACAGCCGTTTGTCCACATCGGCGTACACCTTCGCCACGACCTGCAGCGGTGTCGCGTTCTCACCGAGTTCGCGTAACGCCGCCCGCACCTGGTTCAGGCGCTGATGCCGATGTTCGATGTAGTAGCCGATCACCGGTTCGGCCTGCGGATGATCGGGGCCGTGCGCCGGGAGCAGCGCACGGCCGGGGGCGTGCCGGGCGAGCAGTTCGAGGGAGTCGAGATAGTCGCCGAGCGCGTCGTCGCGCGACTCCAGCACCGTCGTCCCGCTGCCGAGCACGGTATCGCCGGTGATCAGCGCGTCGTCGAGTAGCAGGCTGACCGAATCTTGAGTATGTCCCGGGGTGCCCAGCACCGTCAGGCGCAGTCCGGCCGCCTCGATGACCTCACCGTCGGTGAGCGGCGCCGAGGAGCCGGACAGATATTTCGGATCCATCGCGCGTACCGGCGTTCCGGTCAGTTTCACCAGCCGGTCGATGCCGCCGGTGTGGTCGTGATGGTGATGCGTGATCAACGTCAGCGCGATATTTCCGTCGGTGGCGCGGGCGATCGCCTCGCTGTGCGCCTTGTCCTTGGGCCCCGGATCGATCACCACACAGTCGGATCGATCCGGCGCCCGCAGAATCCAGGTGTTCGTCCCCTCGAGCGTCATCTGGTTCGGATTGTCGGCCAACAACACCGAAGCGGTACCGGTGACCGGCCGCAGTTGTCCGTACGCGGGATGAGTGAGGGTCATCTACCTTGCCTACCGCACTTCGGCGATCAGCTCCACCTCGACCGGAGTGTTCTTGGGCAACTCGAATACCCCGACCGCGGAGCGGGCGTGCACTCCGGCCGCGCCGAACACCTCGCCCAGCAGCTCGGATGCGCCGTTGATCACCAGCGGCTGATCGGTGAAACCCGGTGCCGAGGCGACGAATCCCACCACCTTCACGATCCGCACGACCGCGTCCAGACCGACCAGATCGTCGACCGCCGCCAGCGCGTTCAACGCACACAGGCCCGCGGCCCGCGCGGCGTCCTCGACGCTCACGTCGGCGCCGACCTTGCCCGTCGCCGACAGCGCGCCGTCGACGAACGGCAGCTGGCCGGCGGTGTAGACCAGCGAACCGCTGCGCACCGCCGGAATGTAGGCGCCCGCCGGAGCCGCGACCGGCGGCAGCGCGAGACCCAGTCGTTCGAGGTTGGCGCGCCAGTCCGTGCCGGCCGTCACTGCTTGGGCCGCTTCAGATAGGCCACGTGCTGTTCACCGGTCGGCCCCGGCAGCACCGTGACCAGCTCCCAGCCGTCGGCGCCCCACTGATCCAGAATCTGTTTGGTCGCATGCGTCAACAGCGGCACCGTCGCGTATTCCCAGACCGTCACATCGCTCATGTCGCAGAAGCGTACTGGGTGAACCGACGGTGAACGGTGCGGCCGAGAGACTCGTCGGGGACCGATCAGCACATTTCCGGCTCGTACGGAAGTGCGCTGTGGCCTACGAGACAGTAGGGCGATCCTCTGGTCGCTGTTTCGTAACGGGTTATAGGCTCGCGAACGTGGGAGTACCGACAGCAGTACCCGTTTCGCAAGAGCCGGGACTGAAATTAGGGTGGCCGGACCGAGCCGACAAAGCGCGGCTGCATTACGTGTCCGGCAAGGGCGGGACCGGAAAATCCACGGTCGCAGGCGCTTTGGCGCTCGCATTGGCCGCGGGCGGGCGCCGGGTACTGCTGGTCGAGGTGGAGGGCCGCCAATCGATTGCCCAATTGTTCGATCTGCCGCCACTGCCGCCCACCGAAACGAAGATCGCCACCGCCGACGGCGGCGGTGAGGTGATGGCCCTGGCCCTCGATATCGAACACGCCTTCCTCGAATATCTCGACATGTTCTACAACCTCGGCTTCGCGGGCCGGGCGATGCGCCGGATGGGCGCCATCGAATTCGTCACGACGATCGCACCGGGTCTGCGCGACGTGATACTGACCGGCAAGATCAAGGAATGCGCGGTCCGCACGGACAAATCCGGTCGGCGCGTCTACGACGAGATCGTCGTCGACGCCCCGCCGACCGGTCGCATCGCCGGATTCCTCGATGTCACCAAGGCCATGGCGGACGTCGCCAAGGGCGGGCCGATCGCCGCGCAGGCCGAGGGCGTGGCGGCGCTGCTGCATTCCGAGCAGACCGTCGTCCACCTGGTGACCCTGCTCGAGGCCCTGCCGGTGCAGGAGACCTCGGACGCGATCGCCGAGCTGACCGAATCGGATTTCCGGATCGGCACGGTCATCGTCAACCGCGCCACCGAGGGCTTTCTCCCCGCGCCGGTGCGCGCCCGCGTCGCGACCGGTGACGTCGATCTGGACGCCGTCCGGGCGGGACTGGCCGAGGCCGGAATCACGGTGGACGACAACGACTTCCAGGGGCTGATCCGGGAAGCCGTGGAACATTCGGCAACCCTGCAGGCGCAGGACGACAGCTCCGCCGAACTGGCGAAGGTGGATATCAGCCGCCTGTATCTGCCGGCGTTGCCCGACGGTATGGACCTGGGCGGACTGTACGAACTGGCCGAACATCTGAGCGCGCAGGGAGTCCGCTGATGAGCCACCCGAGCCCGCTGATCCCGCCGGCGGCTCCGCTGCTGGATGTCGAGGCCATCATCGCCGACCCGACCGCTCGGGTGGTGGTGTGCTGCGGCTCCGGCGGGGTCGGCAAGACCACCACCGCCGCGGCGATCGCCCTGCGCGCGGCCGAACAGGGTCGCAAGGTCGTGGTGCTGACCATCGACCCGGCGCGGCGGCTGGCGCAGTCGCTGGGCGTCACAGACCTCGGCAACGCACCCCAGCGCGTGCAACTGCCCGAGACGGCCAAGGGCGAGCTGTACGCGATGATGCTCAACATGCGCCGCACCTTCGACGATATGGTGCTCGAGCACACCAGCCCGGACAAGGCCGAGCAGATCTTCGCCAACCCCTTCTATCAGACCGTCGCCTCCTCCTTCGGCGGAACGCAGGAGTACATGGCGATGGAGAAGCTGGGCCAGCTGGTCGCCAAGCGCGAGTGGGATCTGGTCGTCGTCGACACGCCGCCCTCACGCAACGCCCTGGACTTCCTCGACGCGCCCAAGCGGCTCGGCAATTTCCTCAACGGCCGGATGATCCGCGTCATCATGGCGCCCGGCCGCGGCGTGGGCCGCTTCGTCACCGGCGCGATGAGCCTCGCCGTGCGCGGGGTGTCCACGGTCGTGGGCGGGCAGATGCTCAAGGACGCCTCGCTGTTCCTGCAGTCGCTGGAGTCGATGTTCGGCGGCTTCCAGGACCGCGCCGAGCGCACCTACGCCATGCTCTCGCGGCCCGGCACCCATTTCGTGGTGGTCGCCGCGGCCGAACCGGACGCGCTGCGCGAGGCGTCGTTCTTCGTGGATCGGCTCTCCACCGACGGAATGCCATTGGCCGGGCTGGTGCTCAACCGCACCCATCCGGTGCTGTGCACCCTCTCGTCGGCTCAGGCGACCGCCGCCGCGGACCGGCTGAGCCCCGGCGCCGGCAGCGATGCCGACGGCACCACGAAGGAGGCAGTGGCCGCCGACGCCGCCACCGATCCCGCGACGCTGACCGCCGACATCCTGCGCATCCACGCCCATCGCGCGGTCACCGCCAAGCGCGAACAGCATCTGCTGCACCGCTTCACCGGCGCCCATCCACGGGTGCCGATCGTGACGGTGACCGCTCTGCCGTTCGAAGTGTCCGATCTGGACGCGTTGCGCGCGGTCGGCGACCAGCTCGCCGGGTCCGACGCGGCCTGAGTTCCCCGGTGGCGCTGACGTGCGGCCCCGATTCCGCACGTCATCGGCCGAAAAACGGTCCGAGCCCGCACGCGCGGGCTCGGACCGTACCGGTACTCGACTACATCGCGACCTTCTGCTGACGCTGGGCACGGAAGAAGTCCGCCCACGAGGTCACCTCGGGATGCTGCTTGAGCAGCGCACGCCGCTGCCGCTCGGTCATCCCACCCCACACACCGAATTCCACTCGATTGTCGAGAGCGTCGGCACCGCACTCCATGAGCACCGGGCAATGCCGACAGATGGTGGCCGCCTTGCGCTGGGCGGCACCACGCACGAACAACTGGTCGGGATCCACTTCCTTGCATCGGGCCTGGGACACCCAGGCGATTCTCGCTTCGGCCTGCTCCACGTCCAATCGAGCGATGGGGGTAGTCATGTGCATTTGGTGTGCCCCTTTGCAGTCCGAACACCGGGTCAACGGCGCTCCGGAATCGCGTGCAGCCCACAGCAACCCAACCCCGCTGCGCTCCGCACCACATTCCACTTTGAGTGTTAGCTCTATCACACTGGGTTCTCAATCTAGGTAAAGGTATGGGGCGAGCGCAAGACCGTGCCCGTATTTTCTGGTACGCCCGTCCCTGCGGAAGCCTCGCGACCAGCTGTCATGGCGCGCCGCCGACCGCGCACCGCGCATGTGACGGCGGGCCAATTAGGCTGGGGCGCGTGCCGATCTCACAAACGCTCGCGAGGCTCGCCGGCGCCTGCGTCCTAGCGGCCGTACTCGTCGCCGGATTGCTGTTCCCGCTCGCCGGCGGCTTCGGGTACATGTCGAACCGCGCAGCCGATGCCGTGGACAACGTTTCCGCGGAATTGGTGGCGGGTACCGCGCCGGCGGTGTCGACGATGGTCGATGCGACCGGAGCCCCCATCGCGTGGCTGTACGAACAGAGACGTTTCGAGGTCCCCAGCGACAAGATCGCCAACGATATGAAGTTGGCGATCGTCTCCATCGAGGACAAACGCTTCGCCGAACACGGCGGCGTCGACTGGCAGGGCACGCTGCGCGCATTCCTGACCAACACCTCGAGCGGTGAGGTACAGCAGGGCGCCTCGACCATCGACCAGCAGTACGTGAAGAACTTCCAGCTGCTGGTGGTCGCGAAAACCGACGCCGAACGCCGTGCCGCCATCGAGACCACGCCGGCCCGTAAACTGCGCGAAATCCGAATGGCTCTGACCTTGGAGAAAGAACTCACCAAGGACGAGATCCTCACCCGCTATCTGAATCTGGTGCCGTTCGGCAACGGTTCCTACGGCATTCAGGACGCCGCGCAGACCTATTTCGGCGTCGACGCCAAGGATTTGAAGGTCGCGCAGGCCGCCATGCTCGCCGGTATGGTCCAGTCCAGCTCCAAACTCAACCCGTACACCAACCCCAAGGGCGTGCTGGAGCGGCGTAATACCGTGTTGGACACGCTGATTCAGAACATTCCGAGCCGGGCCGACGAATTCCGGGCCGCCAAGGAACAGCCGCTGGGTGTGCTGCCGGAGCCCAAGGGGCTGCCGCGCGGATGCATCGCCGCAGGTGACCGTGGTTATTTCTGCGATTACGCGCTGCAATATCTCGCCAATGCGGGAATCAGCAAGGATCAGATGGACAAGGGCGGATATCTGATTCGCACCACCTTGGATCCGGCGGTGCAGAATTCGGTCAAGGCCGCCGTCACGGCGAACACCGATCCGAATCTGGAGAATATCGCCGAGGTCACCAGCATCATCGCTCCCGGCCAGGACTCCCACCACATCCTGGCGATGACCTCGAGCCGCACCTACGGTCTGGATCAGGGTGCGCATCAAACGGTCCAACCCCAGCCGTATTCGATGGTCGGTGACGGCGCCGGATCGATTTTCAAGATCTTCACCACGGCCGCCGCGATGGAGAAGGGCCTGGGCACCAGCGCCCAGTTGGATGTGCCCTCGTTCTTCGCCGCGAAGGGTATGGGTAACGGTGGCGCCGCGGGATGTCCGCCGGCCACCTATTGCGTGAAGAACGCCGGTAATTACCGATCGCCGATGTCGGTGACGGAGGCGCTGGCGCAGTCTCCGAACACCGCGTTCGTCAAGCTCATCCAGGATGTCGGCGTGACGCCCACGGTCGATATGGCGGTCCGGCTCGGGATGCGCTCCTACGCCGAGGCGGGCACCTCCGGCCACGGTAATCAGAGCCTGGCGGACATGATCAAACAGCAGAATCTCGGCTCGTTCACCCTGGGCCCGGTCGCGATCAATCCGCTGGAATTGTCCAATGTCGCCGCGACGCTGGCATCCGGCGGAAAGTGGTGCCCGCCCTCGCCGATCGCGGAGGTGATCGACCGCGACGGTAAGCAGGTTCCGCTCACCCAGCAGGCCTGTGAACAGGTCGTCGAGCCCGGGTTGGCGAATACCCTGGCCAATGCGCTGAGCCAGGACGCCGTGGGCGGTACCGCGGCCGGTTCGGCCCGTGCGGTGGGCTGGAACGCCCCCGTATCGGCCAAGACGGGAACCACCGAAACCCACCGGTCCTCGGCCTTCCTCGGCTTCACCAATTCGATGGCCGGCGCCGCCTACATCTACGGCGACTCCCCGACGCCCGGCGAGATCTGCTCGTTCCCGCTGCGCACCTGCGGCGACGGTAACCTCTACGGCGGTAACGAACCGGCTCGCAGCTGGTTCGGCGGTATCAAACCGGTACTCGACAAATTCCCGCCGCCCGCACTGCCGCCGCTGGACGACAAATACGTGCGCGGCTCGAACAACGCGCAGATCCCGGATGTGAACGGCATGTCGGAGTCCGAGGCGCGCTCGGTGCTCATCGGCGCGGGCTTTCAGGTGTCGACGGTCACCACGCCCGGATCGGCCGCCAAGGGGACGGTCACCGCTACGACGCCGAACGGCTCGGCCATTCCCGGATCGGTGATCACGGTGCTCGTCAGCGACGGCACGCAGCGGGAGATCCCGAAGCCCGGACCGCCGCCGGCGCCGCCGGCGCTCCCGGGTCTGCCGCAGATACCGCGGCTGCCACCGATTCCGATTCCGATCCCCCGGTAGCGATACGCGAGAGGCCGGCGAATGTGCGACACATTCGCCGGCCTCCTGCTTTGTCCGGCGAGCCTACAGCCGGGCCTTGACCGCGGCCGAGATCCGCGAACCGTCCGCCCGGCCCGCGGCCAGCGCCGTCGCGACCTTCATGACCTGGCCCATCTGCTTCATGCCCGGGCGCTCACCCAACTGCTCGGCCACATCGGCGATGGCGGTATCGGCGATATCGGCGACCTCGGCCTCGGTGAGCGGGGTCGGCAGATACTCGTCGATGATCTCCTGCTCGGCGCGCTCGTTGGCGGCCAGTTCGGCGCGGCCGTTCTGTTCGTAGACGACGGCCGCCTCGTTGCGCTTCTTGGCCTCCTTGCCGAGGACCGCGATCACCTCGGCATCGGAGAGCTCCTTCGCCTCGGCACCGGCGACCTCGGCGTTCTGCACGGCTGCCAGCAGCATGCGCAGCGTGCTGAGGCGCAACGTGTCCTTGGCCTTCATCGCCGCGGTCAGATCGGCGCGCAACTTCGATTTGAGTTCCGACATGCGCCACACGCTAGCCGTTGTCGGCGGACCCTCCCACCGCATTTCCGCGTGTCGAGCCGGGTGGACGGCTACGACAGCGCCCGGCAAACCGGATGCCTGTGCGGAATCACACTCGGTATTCGTCACAGTGGTCGCCTATTCTGGGCTGATGCCCGTATTCTCGTCCCCCGCACTTCGACGAGCAGCGCTGGGCTCCGGAGCTAAGGTCGCCGCCGCGGCCGCCGGTACCGCAGTGGCCGGAATCGGCTATGCCTCGCTGATCGAACGCAATGCCTTCGTCCTTCGTGAGGCCACGATGCCGGTGCTGCAGCCGGGCTCGTCGAGTCTGCGTGTGCTGCACATCAGCGACCTGCACATGACGCCCGGCCAGAAACTCAAACAGGCCTGGGTTCGCGAACTGGCCGCCTTGGAACCGGACCTGATCGTCAACACCGGCGACAACCTCGCGCATCCGAAGGCGGTGCCCGCGGTGGTGCAGTCGCTGACGGCGTTGCTCTCCCGTCCGGGCATCTTCGTCTTCGGCAGTAACGACTATTTCGCGCCCGTTCCGAAGAACCCGCTCAAGTACTTCGACAAGAACCACAAGCGAGTGCACGGGGATCCGCTGCCCTGGCAGGATCTGCGCGCGGCGTTCACCGAACGCGGCTGGCTGGATCTGACCCATGTGCGGCGCGATCTCGAGGTCGCCGGAATCAAGATCTCCACGGCCGGTGTCGACGATCCGCACCTGTCCCGCGACCGGTACGACACCGTCGCCGGCTCGCCGAACCCACTGGCCGATCTGAGCATCGGACTCACCCATTCGCCCGAGCCCCGCGTACTCGACCGGTTCGCCGGTGACGGGTACGACCTGGTGCTGGCCGGCCACACCCACGGCGGACAGCTGTGCCTGCCGGGATTCGGCGCGCTGGTCACCAACTGCGGTATCGATCGGTCCCGGGTGAAGGGTCCGTCGCGCTGGGGTGCGCACACGCGACTGCACGTGTCCGCGGGCCTGGGTACCTCGCCGTGGGCGCCGTACCGCTTCTGCTGCCGCCCCGAGGCGACCTTGCTGACGCTGGTGGCCGCACCGCCGAAAGGCCCCATCGCCGACAGTGGCCATGGCGTCTCGGAATCGGAGGCCGTGGCGCGCTAGGGTGGCGTGCCGAGGCACGACATCAGGCAGGGGTACACGGTGAACAGTGGGTTCGAGCGGAACGACGACCCGACCGCGCGACGAGAACCCACTCCCGACTCGAACGAGACCCCGCCGACACTGGCGATCCGGCGGGTGCCGGGTGCGAATTTCCCTGTGTCGCAAGGCTCTCCGTGGGCTCGGCCGCAGTCGATTCCGACCGTTCCCGGCGGCGCGGGCGATCCCGGACGCTCCGGTTCTCCGGCCGAACCCGCCAAGCCCGCGGCACCGGACGCGGACCGGTCGCCCGGATCGCTGTTCGGTGGGAACGACGCTGCCGGAGGGCAATCCGCTCCGGCCCATCCGTGGACGCCACAGGGCGGCGCGAGCGGAGATACCTCCCATGGCCCGAATGCGGTCCCGGGTCCGCACGCGCCGTCCGGCTTCGCTCCGTCGCCGCACGGTTTCGGCAACCCGGGCGGACCCGACGCCCCCACCACCGCCTTCGGCGTGCAACCCGGAATGCCGCAGTGGCCGGGCAGCTCGATGCCGGGCGCGAATACTCCCTCCCGGCAACAGTTCTCGGCACCGCACGGCAGCGGTCGCCCCGAGCCGGATTGGCAATTGGGGGTCGGATCACATCCCGCGCCGCAGCAAGCGTCCTGGGGACCGCCGACGGCTCAGCATCCGCACACCGCGCTGCTGCAGGTGCCGGCCGAGCAGCCGCCTCGGCGGCGGAAAGCTCTGCTGCTCAGCGGAATCGGGGTGCTGGTCGTCGTGGCGATCGGCGCGACCGTGGCGGTGGTCGCGAGCCGGCATTCCGACTCGCCGGCCGCCGCGGGTTCCGGCAAGCCGTCCATGGTCAGTGCGCTCAGTAACGAAAATCAGCCTCCCCCACCACCTTCGCGACCGCAGCAGACGGCGCCGAAGCCGCAGCCCGGCGCCGCGCCGCCACCGATGGTTCCCGGTTACCAGGTCGTCCAGATCCTCGATCGCGGTGCGGCCTACGACGCGCCTCCGGAGTGGAGGGTCGATCCGGTCGGCACGGCCGCCTGGGGTTCCGGATCGAATCCGCTGGAAATCGCCGGCCTGGCACAGGACGGCAAGAACTACTGTCCGAACTACACCCGGACCAACGCCTTCCTCACCATGTCTCCCCAGACGGACCCGTCCGCGGCCGCCGCCGATATCGGGGCCCGGATGGCCAAGTTCGGCTGGTCGAACGCCACCATCGCCGCCCCGGCCCCCGCCGAGCCGATGGTCTCGCTGGACGGGCAGCTGCACGGCGCCTTCGTGGAGACCACCGGCAGCGCGCCGCCGCCGGCCCCCGGCTGCGCCACGACCTTCGCGGTCTACACGTTCGCCTTCCCCAGCGAAAACGGAAACTTCGTCATGACGGTCGCCGCCGACACCGGCGTCGACAAGTCCGTGGACAAGGAAACCGCCAAACGCATCCTCTCCACCATCCGCCCCCTCCCTGCCCGCTGACCAGCGGATTTAATGATCCGCTCCCCCCTGCTGTAAGCTACGACAGGCTCAACTCACGGGGTGTGGCGCAGCTTGGTAGCGCGCTTCGTTCGGGACGAAGAGGTCGCAGGTTCAAATCCTGTCACCCCGACTCGTGTGTGGAGACACGGCAGAGGCCCTGACCGATCCACTGGTCAGGGCCTCTTGCTTTGCCCGGGTGCGTATCGGTGCCGGGTGCGTATCTGTGCCGGGTTCGAGAAACTTCACCGTCCACGGCCCGATCCTCTGGGCGAGCTGCCTTCCCATTTCCGGGACCACCGGAAAACCTTGTGCTACAACTTTGTTCGTGGCGGCACTCATCGGCTTGGTGGTGATCCTGGGGATCATCATTCTCATCGCTGGAGCGGTTCTGTTGATCGTCAGTCTGGCGAAAGCGCCGGGGCGGCGGGCAGGTTCCGCCTCCGAGGCGTCGCAGCAGGACCTGCCGATGTGGACTCCCCCGCAGCACCAGGACGTCCCGATGTGGACTCCGCCGCAGCACCAGGACGTGCCGTTGTGGAGCCCGCCGCAGCAGCATTCCGCGCAGCAGCCGCAAGATCGGACGCCGCCGTACTGGTCGCCAGGTCCTCGATAGCACGGTGACGGGCTCGCTCGCGTCACTCCAGATTCGCCAGCATCTCGCGCTGATGCCGATAGCCGATGGTTTCGTAGCCGACCACGGTGATGAACGGGGAGATCATCACCACCAGTAGGCATACGGCGATCGAGGCGCCCAGCGCGGCCAGGATCACCGCGACGGCCAAGACCACGACCGTGAGGGTGAGCAGCAGGATGTGGAACGGGTCCGGGGCCGACAGCAGCAGGGTGTGCAGCAGATAGACCATCAGCAGGTACACGCCCACCGGCAGCGCCAGAGCGAGGACCACCGCGACCGGGCCGATGTGGGAGTGGTGCTCGAGCGACAGGCCCGCGACGTGCAGGCCCGCGCCGGCGCCGGCGATACCCATGTAGAGCGGGATGTGGCCGTAACCGAACAGGTAGCCGCGGTTGCGGCGGTGCACGAGGATCTCGCCGAACGGGGTGGTGAAGTACACCCACCACATGCCGAAGGTCAGGCCCACGCCGGCGACCACGATCGCGATCGCATCGGCACTCCACTGCCCGCCGTCGCTGCCGCCGAGCAGCCCGCCCGAGGAGGCGACCGTGCCGACCACGCCCTCACCGAGCGCGATGATGGCGAACAGGCTGTAGCGTTCGGCCACGTGGTGCGGATGCCACGGGGTACCACTCGCGCGGCCCTGCGTCAGCACCGGTACGAGCAGTTCCAGCACGCCGAGCAGTATGCATCCCACCCCGGCCACGAGCAGCGGCATGTGCACGAATGCGATGATCACCCAGCCGATTTGGGCGATGATCGTCCACCGGATGCTCCCGTAGCCGACGTGCCGGAAGGACGGCGACTCCCGTCCGGCGCGCCACCACTGCAGCACCATCGCGATCCGCATCACGATGTAGCCGACGACCATCACCCGCACGTCGAGGTGATCGCCCACATCGACCGAATGGAACATCGCGGGCAGGCCGAGGGCGAAGACCACCACGCCGATCATCACCACCATGGTGAGCACGCGGTACAGCCAGTCGTCGGTGTCGAACGCCGAGGCGAACCAGCTGAAATTGATCCAGGCGTTGACGATCGCGAACATCGCCAGCACGAAGGCGAGCACCGCCTTGCCCGCATGCCCGTCGGCGACCATCTCGGCGAAATACGACGCCGCCGTGCCGACCGCGACCACGAAGGTCAGATCGAACAGCAGCTCCAGGGGCGAGGACACGCGCCCCGGTTCGTCGGGGTCGCGGCCGGTCATCCGGATGAGGCGGTGCGCCGGGCCGCGGGCGCCGCCGGTGGATACGGAGTCGCTCATGGGCACCGATGATGCCGTACCGACGGGTCGGCTCGCCGCTGCCGGCCCGTCGCCGTGGCAGGACGCGTGCGCGCGCTACTTCCCGGAAGCGTCCGACGGCTGCAGCAGCGAGTTGAACTTGTTCGTGTAGAACTTGCTCGGATCCAGCTTGTGATCGATGGCCCCGGTGTCCTCGAGCCAGCTCTGCCAGCGCGTGAAATCCTCGTCCGACACCTTGCCGTAGCGCGCCGGAACCCCCACGGACAGCCAGTATTTCAGCGTCGAGGTGTCCTCTCCCGCGCGGTGGCGGGCGTTGATGATCTCGGTGAATTTCGCGATCACCTGATCCCGCGGCGTGCTGCGCTCCCATTCGATCGCCTTCGCGACGCCGGTGGTGAAGGTGCGGACCACATCGGGGTTCTTCGCGATGAAATCGTTGCGGAAGACATAGGGTCCGCCGTTGATCGGGCCGCCGTATTCGTCGAGTTCGGTGAAAATCGGTCGCACTCCGCCGTTGGCCACCGCACGCTGTTGGAACTGGCCGTTCAATGCCGCGGCGTCGATCTGTCCCTGCCGCAGCGCCTGTTCGATATTCGGCGGCGGCAGCGCCACCAATTGCACCGATTTGATCTGGTCGACGCTCAGTCCGGCCTTCTTCAACGCATCGTGGATATCGGCCTCGTTCTGGCCACCGAGCGTATTCACGCCGACCTTCTTGCCGACCAGATCCGCGGCCGAACGAATCGGGCTGTTGTCGAGGGTGTAATAGCCCTGGAAGGACTTCTCGTCCGATCCGTAGTAGTTGACCACCGCGGTGATGGGCGCCCCGGCGCCGGCCAGCTTGGCGACCGCACCGGCGAAGGCCCCGCCGAAGTCGACCTGCCCGGTCGCGGCGGTCTGGATTTCCTGCGGCCCGCTGATGGTGTTGCCGACGTAGTCGAGTTCGATCTTGCCGTCGAAGAATCCGAGGTTCTCCGCGAGCTCCGGAAGCGTGACCTGATCGGTCCAGCCGAGATACCGAAGCGAGGTCACCCCGTTCTCGGTGTGGGCGGATCCTCCGCTGCCGCAGGCGGTGAGTAGCACAGCGGCAGCCGTACCGGCTGCGAAGACGGATATTGCGGTGCGGATACGTCCGGACATCAGGTAATTCCTCTCGACACTGCGCACGACGGCACGGTGGTGCGCGTCGGCTCGGCCGAGCCTAGGTGTTGTGAATTGCCGAGCCTCCCCTTTGAATCACGACGATTCGGTTGCCGGAAATACGCGTCGATCACTCGAGTACACCCGAGCGGTATCCACCCCGACCGGCACCATACTCGGGTACGCGGCAGAAGACTGCGACATGAAGGCTCCCCTGGCATCGCAGAAACGGCATTGCTGAAACGCTGACCCTGTGGAACTGGCACCCGCACACAGTCGTCGCACTACGGACTGTGTTACGCCGAGTCTCCTCGATTTCCCGGGCAACGGGGGCATACCCGACATTTCATCGATCGGGAACCCTGTCACCACCCTCGTTGCGACCTGCGAAGACCGTGGCCGCACGGGTGCGGTCCGTTGGTATAGTCCGCAGAGTTCTCGCGATGGGAACGGGAAACCGGTGCCAATCCGGTGCGGTCGCGCCACTGTGTTCAGCCCATGCTGTCAGCCAGACCCCTTTCGTCGCTGTGCACGGACGGGGACGCGGGTTCCCCAGAAGGGTTGTGGCACATGTCCACTCGTCGTCGCCTGCTTCGCGATGTGCTGCGGGACTGGTCCCGGCGTGACTGGCTGGAAGCGGCGGTGCTGCTCGGTGTGGTCGCGTTGATGCATCTGATCGGATTCGGCCTGCTGTTCGGCGCGATCGCCCCGCACGGTTATCGCATCGGCACGGAGGTCTTCGGCATCGGACTGGGCATCACGGCCTACACCTTCGGGCTGCGCCACGCCTTCGACGCCGACCACATCGCCGCCATCGACAACACCACGCGCAAGCTGATGAGCGACGGCAAACGGCCCAAATCGGTCGGATTCTGGTTCGCGATGGGGCATTCCACGATCGTGTTCGTCCTCGCCGCACTGGTGGTGGCGGGTGCGCACGTGGTGGGCACCCTGGTCGACGAGGACTCGTCGACCCGCAAGACCCTGGGCACCATCTCGACCGTGGCCTCCGGATCGTTCCTGTATCTGATCGGCCTGCTCAATGTGGTTGCGCTGATCGGCATCTGGCGGGTGTTCCGCCGTCTGCGCCACAGCGGCGAATACGATCGCGCGGAACTGGAGGCGGCGCTCGATTCGCGCGGATTCCTGGCACGCCTGCTGGCGCCGGTGATGCGGATGGTGGGACGGCCGGTGCACGTGTATCCGGTCGGCGTGCTGTTCGGACTGGGTTTCGACACCGCGACCGAGGTGGCGCTGCTCGCGCTGGCCGGGTCCGGCGCGGCGGCGGGACTGCCCTGGTACGCGATCGTGGTGCTGCCGCTGCTGTTCGCGGCGGGGATGAGCGTGATGGACACGATCGACGGCCTGTTCATGAACGTCGCCTACGACTGGGCGTTCTCCGATCCGGTGCGCAAGATCTTCTACAACCTGGCCATCACCGGCCTGTCGATCGCGGTGGCCCTGTTCATCGGCTCGATCGAGCTGATCAAGGTGCTGCACGACGACACCGGTTTCGGCGGCCCGGTCGGAGAGTGGATCGCCGGTATCGACCTCAACAACGCGGGATTCGCGATCGTCGGATTGTTCGTCCTCGCCTGGGTCGTCGCGATCGCCTACTGGCGGCTGGCGAAGGTGGACGAACGCTGGGCGCCCGCGCCGACCGAGGAATCGGCCTAGCCACACCACATTCGACCGCACCTCGTCGAGCCGCGCATCGCCGGCCGGCATGCGACATTCTTGCGACGGCGATCACACCTGTGCCATAGTTCGCTGCATATGTGAGACGGAGCAGTCTCGCATTAGTGAAGGAGCCGAGTGTGACCGAATCCTGGACGCGCCGCATCCGCCGGACGACCTGTGTCCTCGCCGCGGCGGCGGCATTGACCGTTCCGGCCGCAGTGGTGGCTCATCCGCCGCACGCCGGCGCCGAACCCGCGCCGGTCGCACCCGCGGCCCCGATTCCGCTACCACCCGAGCTGGACCCGGGCTTCTACCATCCGGCACCGGAGATCGTCGCGGCGAAGCAGCCCGGCGAGATCATCGCCGCGCGGCAGGTGCGGGTGGCCAATCTCGGGCTGATCCCGGTCAATGTCGACGCGTGGCAGATCTCGTACCGATCGAACGACAGTCGTGACCGACCGATCCCGGCGGTCGCGACGGTTCTGAAACCACGCGGTTCGGCACCGGACAAACTGGTCTCGATGCAGATCGCCGAGGATTCCCTGGCCGGCTACTGCGCACCCTCCTACGCGATCCAGCATTTCTCGGCCGGTCCGTTCCTGGGCCAGATCGTGGCCCCGGCCGAATTCGTGATCGCCCAGGGCGCGTTGCAGCAGGGCTGGGCCGTGGTGATTCCCGATCACGAGGGGCCGAACAACGCCTATGCAGCGGGGCCGCTCGCCGGCCGGATCACCCTGGACGGCGTTCGCGCGGCCCGAGATTTCGAGCCGATGCGGTTGAGCCCGCAGACCAGGATCGGCCTCTACGGCTACTCCGGCGGTGCGATCGCGACCGGTCACGCGGCCGAACTGAAGAGCACCTACGCACCGGAGCTGAATATCGTCGGCGCGGCCGAGGGCGGGGTTCCGGCCGATCTCGGCATGACGCTGAAGGTGGCCAACGGACAGGCGACCTCGGGGCTGGTACTGGCCGCCGTGATGGGCCTGACCCGCGAATACGCCGAATTCGCGCGTTTCGTCGACGAGCATATGGACCCATTGGGCAAGGGACTGACCACGATTCAGAGCGGATTGTGCGTGCAGTACGTCAGCTCGCTGCTGCCGTTTCTGAATCTCGAAGGAATGTTGCGGGTTCCTGGCGATCCGCTCCAGCAGCCCGCGGTCGCCGACGTACTGGACGAAACCCGCATGGGCAAGTCGGTGCCGGATATGCCGATGTACATCTGGCAGGGCAACCCGGACGAGATCATCCCGGTCGGCCAGGTGAACAACCTCGTCGACACCTACTGCCGAAACCCCTCCGCCACAGTGCAATACACCCGTGAACACTTCGCCGAACATGTCGCCACCGAGATCTCCGGCGGCGGCCCGGCGATGCTGTGGTTGCGCGACCGTCTCGACGGCGTACCCGCGCAGCCCGGCTGTCACACCGCGGATGCGGGCTGGTTGTTGCTGGACCCCAACGGTTTCCAGATGCTGGCCTCGACCTTCGGCGAAACCTTCGCCTCGTTCTTCGGTAAGCCGATCGGCGTGAAGTAGGCCGCGCGCAGAGCTACCGGCACAGCGTGGTGCCGGGTGATGGGAAGGGCCCGTTCGTCAGGGGGACGAACGGGCCCTTCCGTGGAGATCGACGGCATCGACCCGTCAGCGGATGCGCAGCCGGCGGCTCAGACGCAACGTGATGAGCGTGCTCTTGAGCTGCTTTTCGAACGGCATACCCGCCCGGGCCGAGAGCACCTGCTTCTTCTGCACGCCGACGTTGACCGTATCGGTGTACTTGAGCAGGCCCGCGTCGCCGTGCCGGGTGCCCACGCCGGACTGTTTGACGCCGCCCGAGGGCGTCATCTTCGCCGAATAGGTCGCGACGAAGCCGTCGTTGACGTTGACATTGCCCGCCTCGAGCCGGTCGGCGAGCTTCTCCGCACGAGCGAGATCCGAACTCCAGATGCTGGCGTTGAGACCGTAGGTGGTGGCATTGGCCTGTCGGACGGCCTCGTTCTCGTCGGTGTAGCGGTAGATGGTGACGACCGGACCGAAGGTCTCGACGGTCGCGTGCTCCATCTCGGGGGTCACACCGGTCAGCACGGTCGGCTCGTAGAACGCCGGGCCGATGTCCGGGCGGGCCTTGCCGCCGGTCAGCACGGTCGCGCCCTTCGCGACGGCGTCGTCGACGTGCGAGGCCACGCGCCGCATGTGATCGACCGACACCAGCGAGCCGAATTCCGGGTCGGCGGTGTAGGAGGCACCCGCCTTCGACCCCAATTCCTCTGCCGCGGCGACGAATCGGCGCACGAACTCGTCGTGGATGCGCTCGTGCACATAGATGCGCTCGATATGCATACATGCTTGGCCGGAGTTGCCGTACACCGCGAAGATCGCGCCAGGAATCACCTCGTCGAGGTTGGCGTCCTCGAGCACGATCATCGGATTCTTGCCGCCGAGTTCGAGGCTGCAGCTGATGAGGTTGCGGCCCGCGCGCTCGCCGATGGTGCGACCGGTCGCGGTGGAACCGGTGAACATCACGAAATCGCTGTGGTCGATCAGGGTGGGGCCGACGTCGGGTCCGGTACCGCACACGACCTGGATCAGATCGCGCGGCAGCCCCGCCTTGCGCAGCAGTTCGACGCCGTAGAGCGTGCACAGCGCGGTCTTGTTGTCCGGTTTGATCACCACGCCGTTGCCGGCGATGAGGGCCGGAATCGAATCGGAGATCGAGATCGCGAAGGGGAAGTTCCACGGCGCGATCACCGCGACGACGCCCTTGGGCCGATGCTGTTCGGTGGAGGTGGAGATGATGGGCATCGCGCCGCCGCGCCGGATCGGTTTCAGGATCCGCTCGGCATGTTTGAGGTAGTGGCTGATCACCATCACCGGATCGCACGATTCCTCGATGGCCATCCGGCGGGTCTTGCCGCAACCGATCTGAATCAGGTCCGCGATGGTGTCGAGTTCGGAGAGAATCAGCTCATGGGCCTTCTCGAAGACCTGCAGCCGGCGCTTGACCGGCCAGTTCGCCCATTCCCGCTGCGCCGCCCGAGCCTTGTCGGCCGCCGCGGCGACGTCCTCGGGCGAGGACTGCGGCAGCTCACCGACGACCGCGCCGGTGTACACCTCGATCATGTCGCAGGGTTCGCGCTTCTCCCCCGCGGCGCCCGCGGTGATCAGCCCGGTGAGGCGGTCGATCAGCGTCTTCGTGATCCGCGGCGGCAACGTGCTCGCGCCGCTGCGCGAGGTCGCGTCCGCACCGCTGTGCGTGGTTGTCTCCATCAGCGCTCTCCATAACTTGCCGCCCGTGACGGCGGTCACCATCATTCAAACTAGAACACGTTATTGTTCTGTACAACGTTGCGGGGTAACTTCGTCCGCAAAACGCGAGTAATACCATGAGGAAAGTGGGTCGACGATGACGACGGCAGCAACTGAAACAGGTAGCAACACGGAACCCCATGCGCTGCTGGAGCGACGCGGCGCCACTCTGATCGTCACCATGAACCGGCCGGCCGTCCGCAATGCGCTGTCGGCCGAGATGCTCGACCTGATGGTGCAGGCGTGGGACACCGTCGACAACGACCCGGAGATCCGCTCCTGCATCCTCACCGGCGCGGGCGGCGCGTTCTGCGCGGGCGCCGACCTCAAGGCGATGACCAAACAGGATCCGGCCAAGAATATGAGCGCCGGCGGCGCCTTCGACCCGACCAACATTCCGGGTCTGCTCAAGGGCCGCCGCCTGACCAAGCCGCTGATCGCCGCCGTCGAGGGCGCGGCCATCGCCGGCGGAACCGAGATTCTGCAGGGCACCGACATCCGCGTCGCCGGCGAGAGCGCGAAATTCGGTGTCTCCGAGGCGCGCTGGAGCCTGTTCCCGATGGGCGGCTCGGCGGTGCGACTGCCCCGGCAGATCCCCTACACCGTCGCCGCCGACATCCTGCTCACCGGGCGCCACATCACCGCGGCCGAGGCCAAGGAGTACGGCCTGATCGGCCACGTGGTGCCGGACGGGACCGCGCTGGACAAGGCGCTCGAGCTCGCCGAGAAGATCAACGCCAACGGCCCGCTGGCGGTGCAGGCGATCCTGAAGACCATGCGCGACACCGAGGGCATGCACGAGAACGAGGCCTTCAAGATCGACTCGCAGCTCGGCCTCACCGTCTTCCGCAGCGAGGATGCCAAGGAAGGCCCGCGCGCCTTCGCCGAGCGCCGCAAGCCCGAGTTCAAGGGCCGCTGATTCGGCCGCACCCGGCTGCCGGGGCCGGGTGCGTGCACCGTCACAATTCCGGCTTCACCATCCGAGTGACCTGCTTGCGCAGGAAGTTCGGGGCGAAACGCCGTGCCAGCCACAGCGGCTTGGCCGGACCGGGGAAGATGAACAGTGGCGCCTTCGGGTCGGCTACCGCCCGCTCGGCGGCATCGAGCACCCGGTCCGGGGTGATGCCCTTCTGACCGGCGACCACTGCCTCGTTGGCGGCCCGAATGCCGTCCAGCAGCGGGGTTTCCACGATCGGCGGGCAGATCGAGATCACCCGCACCCCGGTCCCGTTCAACTCCTGGGCGAGCGCTTCGTGGTAGCAGACGACGGCGAATTTGGAGGCCGAGTAGGCGGCCAGGCCCGGCGAGGGCAGCCAGCCCGCCACCGAGGCGAACAGCACCAGCGTGCCGCGGCCCGCCTGCTTCATCTCCGGCACGATGGCCTGGCAGATATTGATCGTCCCGCCGTAGTTGATGTCCATCACCCGGCGCATCTCCGAAACATCGTGGGTCAGAGCCGAACCCACCCGGCACAGCGCCGCCGCGTGCACCACGTGCTCGATCGGCCCGAGGTCCGCGCGGACCTTGTCGACCACCGCGCGTACCGCCTGCTCGTCGGCGACATCACAGGTGTAGGTGCTCATATTCGGGGATCGGCGCGCGGTTTCGGCCAGGCCGGTCTCGTTGATATCGAGTGCGGCCACCCGATAGCCGCCCGCCGCCAGTCGCTGGGCCGCCATGCGTCCCATGCCGCTGGCGGCACCGGTCACCAGTGCTGTCTTGCTCATCGAACCTCCACCGCGTCTTCGAAAGTCATGCGCAGCAGTCCGATCCGGCTGCTGAAGAGTGCGCGCTTGGGCAACCCCAGGGCGCGCATCTGTTCGGCGACGGGGTGATCACCGAGTTCGATCCTGGTGCCGCCCAGCCCCATTCGCACCTGCGACGGATTCATCACCCACGGGGTACGGCGCAGGACGCCGTCCATATGGGTGTAGGCCGCGATCGACGCACCGCCCATGCCGCCCGGCGACGGCACGCCACCGGCGACCTCCATCGCCACCACCAGACGGTCGTCGATGCGCACCTCGCAGCGCTTGCCGCGACGCACCGGCGTGATCCGGATATCGGCGATCTCCTTGGGAAAGCCCCAGATCTCGCGGCCGGCGGCGCAGGTGAAGGTCTGGTTCACCGGCAGCCAGGGAATGTAGACGCCGAGGTCCTTGTCCCGGCCGCGCACCATGAGGGTGAGGCCGAATTCGTGATAGGGACCGAGGTCGCCGTCCACGTAGCGCACGAAGACCAGCGAGCACACCCCGCGTCCGGCGACCGTGAGTGGTTCGAGTCCGGTCGGCGCCACGATCTCCCGGGCCGCCGCCGCGTCGACGAGAAATGTCGCCGCGCAGGCGTCGGCGTCGCGGATCTCGACCGGCATCCTGACTTTTTCACCGAGTACGGAATGCACCGCTGTCATCCTCCAAGTAGAACACGTTCCAGTCTGATTCGGCAGGCCCTCTCGGCCGGGAAATCCCGGTCACCGAGATCGCCCGGACACGACGGCGCCGAACGCCGCGGGCGCGACGTCCGGCGAGGATCCCGAGGGGTTCAGGAGCCGACGGTGTGGGCCGGCGGATGGGATTCGGCATGGGCTTTCGCCCACCGGTAGTCCGGTTTTCCGCTGGGCGTGCGCCCGACCGCGTCGACCACCCAAATGCTGCGCGGCAGTTTGTATCCGGCGAGATGCTTGCGGACGTGTGCCTCGAGGTCGGCGAAATCCAGCGGATCGGCGCTTGCCGGTGACACCACCGCCGCGACCTGATGGCCCCAGCGCTCGTGCGGAACTCCGATGACCACCACGTCGTAGACGCCCTCATGGGCCTTCACGACGGCCTCCACCTCTTCGACGAACACCTTCTCGCCGCCGGTGTTGATCACCATGTTGCCGCGCCCGATCAGGGTGATGGTGCCGTCGGCCTCCACCCGCGCGCGGTCGTCGGTGATGACCATGCGGACGCCGTCGACGGTCTTGAACAGCTTGTCGGACTTGGTCTGGTCCTTGTAGTAGCCGAGGGGCACCGCCCCCTTCTTGGCCATCCAGCCCTCTTCGCCGGGGGCCACCTCCCGGCCCTCCTCGTTGACCACGACCGCACCGCGTCCGGTCTGCACGCGCGGCCCGCGGGACGGGTCGTCGTCCTTCTGCGCCACGCCGATGCCGCCGAATCCGGTTTCGGAGGAGCCGATCGAATCGGTGATCACCGCATGCGGGAACAACTCCAGCATCTCGTTCTTCACCGGCTGCGACAGCAGCGCCGCACCGGAGGCGAGGGCGACCATCGAGGAGGCGTCCACCGGCGACCGCCGATAGGAGTTGAGCAGCGGCCGTGCCATGGCATCGCCGGTGATGACGACGATATTCGCCCGCTGTCCGGCCACCACCTGCCAAACCCGGTCGGCGTCGAAGCGCGGTTCGTAGACGACGGTGTTGCCCGACCACAGTGCGGTGAACGTGGGCATCAGCGCGGCGGCGTGGATCAGCGGCGGCAGGATCAGCCAGCGCAGCGGGTCGTTCTGCGAGCCGACCCGGGACTGTTCGAACTCGTCGGCCACCGGCACGTTGGTGTAGAAGTCGATGCCGCCGCCGAGGACCCGCCACATATCCTCCTGGCGCCACATCACGCCCTTGGGCATGCCGGTGGTGCCGCCGGTGTACATCATGAACAGGTCGTCGGCGCTGCGCTCACCGAAATCGCGTGCGGCCGAGCTGCTTTCGAATGCCTCCGCGTACGGCGTGGATTCGCTGGGCAGCCCGTCACCGCCCTGATCGTCGTCGACGACGAAGACGTGGCGCAGCGTGGTCACCTGCGGACGCACCTGATCCACGACCTGCGCGTAGCACCGGTGGTGTACCACCGCCTCGAGGTCGGCGTTGTCGTAGACGTAGCGCAGTTCGTCCGCGCCGTAGCGGTAGTTGATATTGATCGGCACCGCCCGGATCTTGAAGGCGGCGATCAGGGTTTCCATCGTCTCGATGCTGTTGTGCATCTGGAAGCCGATGTGGCTGCCCTCCCCCAGGCCCACCGCGGCGAAGTGGTGAGCGAGCTGGTTGGCGCGGCGTTCCAGCTCCTGATAGGTGACCCGGCGCTCGCCCTGAATCAGCGCCACCCGATCCGGCATGGCGTCCACGGCGTGCTCGAACAGGTCGGCGAAATTGTTCGGCATATCTGAGATCTCTCGTCGGTAGCGGCGGTTCGGGACTGAGGGCGGTCAGACGACCGTCAGCGGCAGCGACTGCCGGGGCGCGAAGTGGAACTCCGCCCCGGTGCTGAACCGAGTGATCGCCACCTCCGGCGACTCCCGGAAAGGCGTTGCGGCAGCGGTGATCTCGACTACGAATTCGCGCTCGTCGCCCTCGCGGGCATGCACGTCGAATCGCGGATTCACCCCGCGCACCATGGCCGCCAGCGGCTCCAGATGTTCGGCGTCGACGGCGGCCGGCCAGCCGCCGTCGCGCACACCGGGACTGTCGCGCGCGATGCGCAGGATCGCGGAATCGTGATAGGCGTCGATCTGCATGTCGACGTAGGGCAGCGGATTCCACGCCGGATGCAGCCGCAGCACCTGGGCCAGATCCTCGAAGCCGGTACCGAGGCCCAGTACCGCGCGCAGGCGTTCGGAGGTGAGCCCGGCGATGCCGGTGAACTGTTTGCGCGCGATCGTGGCGGTGGTCTCCGCGTCCGCGCGCTCGCCGACCGCGATCAGGAATCCGAGGTTCAGCAGATGCTGCTGCAGGCACACCTCGTCGGCCATCCGGACCAGCGCCGAATGCGAGAAGTCCGCGAAGTCGATATCGCTCAGCAGTGGCCCGCGGTAGTCGGACCGGCCCGGACCCCCGGCTTCGATCGGCGCCAATTCGATATCGACAGCGGCGAATTCGGCCATGCGCGCCGCATTGCGCGGCACCGCGGGCGGTTCGTTGGCCGGGTCGATGCGAACCGTCCACGCGCACACCGGCACTCGATCGGCCGGCTGCCGGGGCGGCCGGTGGATCGGGCGCACCTGCGCATGCGGATTGGTGGCCAGCGCGGTCGCGTCGAAGGTGGGGTCCTCGATGGTGTGGCACATGGCCACCACGTAGTCCTCACCCATCGGCTCGACGTCGGCGAGCGCACCGCAGTGGTCGAGCCAGAACTCGCCGTTGTGGTCGTCGTCGACGCGGAACCGGAAGTCCATGAACTGCGGCGGCGCGCCGATATCCAGTTGCAGCCCTTTGAATATCGTGACGACGCCGTCGCCCGGGATGTCGAGGGCCGCGCGCATCCGGCGGGTGTAGATCGGGCTGGCCAGCTGCCATTCCTCGATCGCCACCTCGGCCATCCCGTCGCGCCCGAAGGCGCCGATCGAATGCGCCATCCCGGAGCGATCGATGAGATGCCCGCACAGCAGCAGTTCGGGCACCAGCGCCGCCAGCTGCTCCCGGCTGAGTGTGGCGAAGCGACTCGCGGGCATCGCGCTCACCACAGCGGGACCGGCGACTCGCCGATCTTGTACCAGCCCGGCAGCGGTCCCGCGCCCGAGCGTTCGATCCGCTTCTGCATCCCCTCCGACAGCGCGTTCGCCGTGATCATCTCCACGAACAGCGCCGAGACGTTGCCGAAGTCGAAAAAGTCACGCTGCCAGGACCATTGGAAGTTGCCGCCGTAGCGGAACCAGCTGCCGCCGATGCCCTCCGGGCTGTAGTGGCGGCCGTCGGGGCGGGTGTTCTCGTTGACCTGCTTCCACAAGCCGATCACGTTGCCGCTGCGCTCGTCGACGACGAATTCCTGGTACGGGTAGGTCCAGCCCTCGAGGCCGTCCATCTCCTGTCCCAGCGCCAGTTCGCGGATCTCGTCGCGGCCCACCGCCATGAATTCCTGGGTCGGTCCGTAGTTCCAGCCGTAGGTGGCGTCCTCGGTGTACATGTCGGCCAGCGGCCGCCAGTCCCCCGCCGCCTCGCAGCGTTCGTTCTCGACCACCCAGCGGCGGACCATCTCGTCGAGTTCGTCCCGGGAAAAACCGGACATCGCAGCTTCCTTCACATTCTGTGTCGAGGGCCGGCGCCGATATCCGGCACGGCCTGATCCGGGCGGTCACCGGGCTGCGGCGACCGCGAACGTCGTGGTCCGTCAGCCCGTTTTCGAGAACGAGTTCAGGCCGGGATATCCCTCGCGGACAGGCGCGAAAGACACATCGCTGGACATGTGTCTGGACGGTACCACCGCAATCGGGGACCGACAATGGATCGGCCATTTTTGCTACGAAGATGCGGACGTTCGACCAGGGTGCCGGCAACCGTCCACGCCGTGGTCGGCGCTGGTTCCGCCGCCTTGACACAACCGCGGAATTGAAACAAGTTCTTGCGCCAAGATCAGAGTCGAACCTATAGTTCCGTACACGTGTCCAGACAGCATCGAAAGGTACCCATGAGCGGGTCCACGAACGACAGCACCAGCGCTGCGGGCTTCATCGGCCTCGGCAATATGGGTGCGCCGATGGCCGAGCGGCTGCTGAAGCGCCCCGGCGGCCTCGTCGTCTGCGACACCCGGGCCGAGGCCGTGCAGCCGTTCGTCGACGGCGGCGCCGAGCCGGCGAAGACGGCGGCCGAGGTCGCCGAGCGCGCCGGGGTGATCTCGGTGGTCGTCCTCAACGACGAGCAGGTCCGATCCGTGGTGACCGGTCCGGACGGCCTGCTGAGCACCGCGCGCCCCGGCACGGTGATCGCCGTGCATTCGACCATCAGCGACCGGACCGCCGTAGAACTCGCCGGCATCTGCGCCGAACACGAGGTGGACTTCGTCGACGCCCCGGTCAGCGGCGGCGGCGCGGGGGCCAAGAAGGGGTCGCTCGCGGTCATGGTGGGCGGCAGCGACGCCGCCTTCGACAAGGTGCGCGAACCGTTCGGCTACTGGGCCGAACTGGTGGTGCACGCGGGCGAGGTCGGCGCCGGCACCCGGATGAAACTGGCCCGCAACCTGCTGCATTTCGTCTCGTTCACGGCCACCGCGGAGGCGCAGCGACTGGCCGAGGCGGCCGGGCTGAACATCGTCGACCTGGGCAAGGTGGTCCGGCATTCGGATGCCATCACCGGCGGGGCGGGCGCGATCATGCTGCGCGATACCACCGCACCGGTCGCGGTGGACGACTTCTGGCATTCGATCTTCACGCATACCCGCGATCTGGGTGAGAAGGATCTGTCGCTGGCACTGGCCCTGGGCGAGCGACTCGGCGTCGAGTTGCCCTTCGCCCGAATGGCATTGAGCGGACTCGGCGACGGGCTCGGCGTCGGGCCCGGCGATATCTCGCGGGCCGCCACCGACACTTCCGAGGAGAGCAATGAGCGCTGAAACCGACGGCCTCACCCCCGAGCAGCGTCGCGCGCGCGGGGTGGCCAAGATGGGCGAGGTCTACGGCTGGGAGATGTCCGACGGACCCGGCGCGCATTTCGCCGTGACGGCGGACCATCTGTTCGCCGACATCTGGAGCCGCCCGGAACTGTCCGTGCGTGATCGCCGCCTGCTGCTGCTCGGCGCGCTCACCGCACAGGGCCACCTCGACGTCACCGAGATCCAGGTCAGCGCGGCCCTGCGCAACGGTGAACTGACCGAGGAACAGTTGCGCGAGATCGCGATCTTCCTGTGCCACTACACCGGCTGGGCCGCCGGGACGAAACTCGACAGCGTCGTCGGCAAAGTCGTGGCCGCCGAAAAGAAGGCCAACGAGAAGGCCGCCGAAAAGAAGGCCGCCGCCCGAGCCGCCGAATCCGCCGAGAAGTGAGGAACGAACCCACCATGTCCGACACCCTGGGTGTACGCCCCCAGCCCGCCGCCGACATCACCGACTGGGACTACGAGGCCGATGTGGTGATCGCCGGATACGGCATCGCCGGCGTCGCCGCGGCAATCGAGGCCGCCCGGGCCGGCGCGGACGTGCTGGTGCTCGAGCGCACCGGCGGCTGGGGCGGTGCGGCCTCCCTGTCGGGCGGATTCATCTATCTGGGTGGCGGCACTCCGCTGCAGAAGGCGCTCGGTTTCGAGGACACCCCGGAGAACATGGAGAAGTTCATGCTGGCCGCCCTCGGGCCCGGCGTGGACGAGGCCAAGATTCACGACTACTGCCAGGGCAGCGTTGAACACTTCAACTGGCTTGTCGCCCAAGGTGTTCCGTTCAAAGAGGAATTCTGGGGCGAGCCGGGCTGGGAACCCCCGCACGACGAGGGCCTGATGTACTCCGGCGGTGAGAACGCCGCGCCGTTCAAGGACATCGCCACCCCTGCCCCGCGCGGCCACCTGCCGCAGATGCAGAACAAGCGCATCGGCGAGCAGGGCGGCGGTTACATGCTGATGAAGCCGCTCACCGACACCGCCGAATCCCTCGGTGTGCGAGCCGAGTACGACATCCGGATTCAGCGGCTCGTGGTCGCGGCCGACAACCGCGTCGTCGGCGTGGTGGCCAAGCGCTACGGCAAGGAGATCACCGTGCGCGCCCGCCGCGGCGTGGTGCTGGCCACCGGCAGCTTCGCCTACGAGCAGCGGATGATCGAGGGCTACGCCCCGCGACTCATCGGCCGGCCCGCCGCCGCGATCGAGGAACACGACGGCATCGGCATCCGGGTCGCCCAGGCGCTCGGCGCCGAACTGGCGCATATGGACGCCACCGAGGTCGCCTTCTTCGGCGATCCGCAGATGATGGTCCGCGGCATTCTGGTCAACGGCCGCGGTCAGCGCTACATCGCCGAGGACACCTATCCGGGCCGGATCGGCCAGGCCACGCTGATCCAGCAGGACAACCAGGCCTACCTGATCATCGACGAGGCCGCGCTCGAGGAAGCGCTGAAGACCGAGACCAGCAGCCCCTTCTTCCGCCAGCCCCCCACCTGGGCGGCGGAGACGGTCGAGGAACTCGAAAGCGATATGGGCCTGCCCGCGGGCTCGCTGCAGGCCACCGTCGAGGTCTACAACCGGCACGCCGAATCCGGCTCCGATCCGCTGCTGGGCAAGAAGCCGGAGTGGGTGAAGCCGATCGGCACACCGGTGGCCGGGTTCGATATGCGCAACTTCACCGCCGGATTCACCCTGGGCGGTCTGCGCACCGATCTGGATTCCCGGGTCATCCACGTCACGGGCGAGCCGATCCCCGGCTTGTACGCCGCGGGCCGCTGCACCTCCGGTGTCTGCGCGGGCGGCTACGCCAGCGGCACCTCCCTCGGCGACGGCAGCTTCTACGGTCGCCGCGCGGGCCGCGCCGCCGCCAACGACGGTCCGGCCTCGAGCTGATGCCCGACCGAACCGAAAGGAACATCATGCGTTTCGGCATCGTCCTGTTCACCAGCGACCGCGGCATCCGGCCGGCGGTCGCGGCCGAGGCCGCCGAGGAGCGCGGCTTCGAGTCGTTCTTCGTGCCCGAGCACACCCACATCCCGATCAAACGGGAGGCGGCGCATCCACTGACCGGCGACGAGAGCCTGCCCGACGACCGGTACATGCGCACCCTGGACCCGTGGGTGGCGCTGGCCACCGCGGCGGCGGTCACCGAACGCATCGAATTGTCCACGGCGGTGGCACTTCCCACCGAACACGATCCCATCACGCTGGCCAAGACCATCGCGACCCTGGACCACCTGTCCGGCGGCCGGGTCAGCGTCGGCGCCGGATTCGGCTGGAACACCGACGAACTCGCCGACCACGGCGTGCCGGGCAACAAGCGCCGCACGGTGCTGCGCGAGTACCTCGAGGCCATGCGAGCGCTGTGGACCGAGGAAGAGGCGAGCTACGACGGCGACTTCGTGAAGTTCGGCCCCAGCTGGGCGTGGCCGAAGCCGGTACAGGCGAAGGTGCCGGTGCTGATCGGCACCGCGGGCACCGAACAGGGTTTCCGCTGGATCGCGCGCTCGGCCGACGGCTGGATCACCACCCCGTACGAGACCCATACGCTGCTGGAACGCCTGCAGCTGCTGACCAAGGTGTGGCAGGAGGCCGGCCGCGAGGACACCCCGCGGGTGGTCGCCCTCGACGGCAAACCCGACACGCAGCGGCTTACCGAATGGAGCGCCGCCGGGGTGACCGACGTACTGTACGGACTGCCGGACAAGTCCGAAGCCGAGGTGCTGGCCTATCTCGACCGCCTGGCCGGCAAGCTCGCGCCCCTGCGCGCGAGCGCCTGAACCACCACCGCGACCTGGCGCCTGAACAGGAAGTGAGCCGAAGACGTGCGTATCGTCCTGCTGTCCTACCGCAGCAAGACCCACTGTGGCGGGCAGGGGGTGTATGTCCGGAAGTTGAGCCACGGCCTGGCCGAACTCGGCCATGAGGTCGAGGTGTTCTCCGGTCAGCCCTACCCGGAACTGCTCGATCCCCGGGTGAAGCTGACCGAGGTGCCGAGCCTGGATCTGTACCGCGATTCCGATCCGTTCCGCACGCCGCGGCCCGGGGAGATCCGCGACCGCATCGACCTGCTGGAACTGGGCACGATGTGGACCGCCGGATTCCCCGAGCCGCGCACGTTCAGCCTGCGCGCGGCACGGCTGTTGCGTTCGCGCGCAGCGGATTTCGATGTCGTGCACGACAACCAGTGCCTGGGTTCCGGACTGCTCGACATCGCCCGCCGGGTGCCGCTGGTGGCCACCATCCACCATCCGATCACCCGCGACCGGGCCGTCGATCTGGCGGCCGCGCCGTGGCGGCGCAAGGCGTTCGTCCACCGCTGGTACGGGTTCCTCGGCATGCAGCAGCGCGTCGCCCGGCTGATTCCGGATCTGATCACCGTCTCCTCGACCTCGGCGGCCGATATCGCCGACGACTTCGGCGTCGACGCCTCCCAGTTGCGGGTGGTCCCGCTCGGCGTCGACACCGAACTGTTCCGGCCGCGCGAGCGTCGCGTACCGGGCCGGATCGTGGCCGTGGCCAGCGCCGACAAACCGCTCAAGGGCATCTCTCACCTGCTGCAGGCGCTCGCGCGGCTGCGGCTCACCCACGACGTCGAATTGCAGCTGGTGGCCAAGCTGGAACCGAACGGCCCCACCGAGAAGCTGATCGCCGAACTGGGCATCTCCGATATCGTCACGGTGTCGAGCGGACTGTCCGACGAGGCACTGGCCGAACTGCTGGCCTCGGCGCAGATCTCCTGCATTCCGTCCATGTACGAGGGCTTCTCGCTGCCCGCCGTGGAGGCGCTGGCCAGCGGCACCGCCCTGGTCGCCAGCCGGGCCGGCGCACTGCCGGAGGTGGCGGCCGACTGTGCCGAACTGGTGGAGCCCGGCAATGTGGACGAACTGACCGGCGTCCTCGGGAAATTGCTCGACAATCCGCGTCGCATCGACGACCTCGGCGCCGCCGGGCGCCACCGCGCACTCACCGTCTTCAGCTGGGAAGCCGTGGCAGCCCAAACCGTTTCGGTGTACGAACGCGCCATCGCCCGCCGCCAGGGCACTGACCTGACCGCCGATACACAGGAGGCGAACGTATGCTGACCGTCGATTTCGACCGCTTGGGAATCGGTCCGGGCCTGCGGGTCATCGATGTGGGATGCGGACAGGGTCGCCATGCCTTCGAGGCGTATCGGCGCGGCGCCGATATCGTCGCCTTCGATCAGAACGCCGACGATCTCGCCGATGTGAAGGTCATGTTCGGCGCGCTGGCCGAGGCCGGCGAGGCTCCCGATTACGCGCAGGCCGAGACGGTCCAGGGCGACGCGCTGGCCATGCCCTTCGAGGACGGCGAATTCGACGTGGTCATCGCCTCCGAGATCCTCGAGCACATTCCGGCCGACGACGGCGCGATCGCGGAACTGGTGCGCATTCTGAAACCCGGTGGGGCCCTTGTTATCACGGTGCCGCGCTGGCTGCCCGAGCGGATCTGCTGGCTGCTCTCGGACGAATACCACGCCAACGAGGGCGGTCACGTGCGCATCTACCGCGCCGACGAACTGCGCGGCAAGGTCGCCGCACGCGGCATGCGCTTCATCCACAGCGAACACGCGCACGCGCTGCACGCCCCGTACTGGTGGCTGAAGTGCCTGGTCGGCGTGGACAAGCCCGATGCCCGGCCGGTGCAGCTGTATCACCGGATGCTGGTGTGGGACATGATGAAACGGCCGTGGCTGACCCGTGTCGCCGAATCGGCCCTGGACCCGGTGATCGGCAAGAGCGTCGCCTTGTACTTCACCAAGCCGGCGGTGTCCGGTGCGCGCCGCTGAGCTGCCCTCGATTCCCGGCGTCCTCACCGCCCGGCAGTGCCTGGCCACCGCGGAATCCATTGCCGCACAACAGCACAGCGACGGCGCCATCCCGTGGTTCCGGGGTGGGCACACCGATCCCTGGGATCATGTCGAGTCGGCGATGGCGCTGACGGTGGCGGGTCTGTACGACGCCGCGCGCGCCGCCTACGCCTGGTCGGCGGACACCCAGCGCGCGGACGGCTCCTGGCCGTCGCAATTTCGCGGCGACATCGTCGAGACCGCCGATACCGATACCAATTTCTGCGCCTACATCGCCACCGGTGTCTGGCACTACTACCGCTGCACCGGTGATCGGCGCTTCGTGGACGCGATGTGGCCGACCGTGCGCGCGGCGATCGACTACGTCATCTCGTTGCAGCAGGGACGCAACGGCGAGATCTATTGGCTGCAGACCGAACAGGGCATCCTGCCCGAGGCTTTGCTGACCGGCTGCTCGAGCATGTTCCACAGCATCGGCTGTGGGCTGGCGATCGCGGAACTGCTCGGCCTCGCCCAGCCGGAATGGGAGGTCGCGGCCCTGCGCCTCGGCCACGCACTGCGGCATCATCCGGAAGCCTTCGCCGAGAAGGACCGGTATTCGATGGACTGGTACTACCCGGTGCTGGGCGGGGCGCTGCGCGCAGAGGCGGGACATGCTCGGATCGCCTCGCGCTGGAGCGATTTCGTCGTCGGCGAGATCGGCATTCGCTGCGTCTCCGACCGGCCGTGGGTGACCGGCGCCGAAACCTGCGAACTGGCACTGGCGCTGGACGCCCTCGGCGATTCCGATCGCGCGCTGCGCCTGCTGGCGAGTATCCAGCACCTGCGCGAGGACGACGGATCCTATTGGACCGGACTGGTTTTCGCCGACGGCAAGCGCTGGCCGGAGGAGCGCACCACCTGGACCGGCGCGGCGGCGGTGCTGGCCGCCGACGCGCTGACCCGCACCACCGGCGGCAACGGGATCTTCCGCGACCTGGTGCCCGGGGCGGATATCGCGACCGGCCTCACCTGCGACTGCGTGCGTTCACCCAGCTGAGCCGGCCGCGACTTCACCGCTTCCGCTTCGGCCGTTTCAGCCCTTACCGCCACACCCCGTGCCGCGCTCGAGCAACCGCAGCGATCCGATGGCCGCGACTTCGCGGAAATTACCGCTGTCCAACGCCTTTCGGTAGATGTGGTACGGGGCCTGCCCGCCGTCGGCCGGATCCGGGAAGACGTCGTGGATGGCCAGCACACCACCGGCCGCCACCCAGTGCGCCCAGCCATCGTAATCGCGCTGGGCCGCGGCCTCGGTATGCCCGCCGTCGATGAACAGCAGCCGGATCGGGCTGCGCCAGTGCTTCGCCACGGTCGCCGAGGGGCCCACGACGCCGACCACGGTATCGGTCAATTCCGCGCGCACCATGGTGCGGCGGAATGTGGTGACGGTGTCGAAGCGGCCGGTTTCGGGATCGACCAGCGAGGTGTCGTGATATTCCCAGCCGGGCTGATGTTCCTCGGACCCGTGATGATGGTCGATGGTGTAGACGGTGGCGCCGGTTTCGCGGGCCGCCGCGCCGAGATAGATCGCCGACTTACCGCAGTAGGTGCCGATTTCCACGATTATCCCGTCGCCCGCGTAGCGCCGGGCGGCCTCGTAGAGCGCGCGTCCCTCCTCGACCGGCATGAAGCCGATCGCCTGCTCGGCCAGCTCGAACAATCGGCGAGTATCCGCGGAAATTTCGGATTCCGCGGGAATTATCGAATCGGCACGAGTCATCAGAAGAACACCTTTCGGAAATCATCTCTCGATACTTTGCGAGCGGATGCGATATTTTGCGATTTGCGACTGTATCCGCTTCGGCAACGGGTATGCGAGTTGCTTTCGAAGCTTCACTACAGTAGCATCCAGACACGTGTCCGATCCCATTTCCACCGAGCCTACACCGGTGAATATGGAGGCAACTCGCCGCCGCCTCACCGAGAAGCAGGCCGATACCGTCGACCGGCTGACCAAGGCCGCGCTGGAAGTTCTGTCGCGCGAGGGCTTCGCCGGTCTCACCGTGCGCATGGTGGCCGCGGCCGCCGGAGTGGGTACGGCCACCGCCTACACCTATTTCTCTTCCAAGGAACACCTGGTCGCCGAGGTCTTCTGGCGGCGACTGGCCGCCGATGCGCCCCCCGAGCCGGAGGCGGGCGCCGACCGGACCACCCGGGTGGTCGCCGTTTTGCGCCAGATCGCGATGCTGGTCGCCGACGAACCCGCGCTGGCGGGCGCGGTGACCAGCGCGCTGCTGGGCACCGATCCCGACGTCGCGCATCTGCGCCTGCGCATCGGGACCGAGATCCGGCGGCGCCTGCTGGACGCGCTGGGCCCGGACGCCGATCCCGATGTGGTGGAGACGCTGGAATTGCTTTATGCCGGCGCCCTGGTTCGCGCCGGCGTGGGTTACGCCTCGTATGCCGAAATCGCGGACCGGCTGGAAAAATCGGCCCTGCAAGTGCTGCGGGACTGAATACGCGATTTCCGGCGGCGTCCGGAAATTACGGCAATACCGATTCGATCGCCGCGACCACACTCGGATCCTGCGGTTCGGTGCGCGGGCGGAAACGACCGACGACCTTACCGTCACGATCGATCAGGAACTTTTCGAAATTCCATTGAATATCGCCGGCATCGCCTTCGGCATCGGCGGTCTGCACGAGTTCGCGATACAGCGGATGCCGGTCGTCACCGTTGACGTCGACCTTGGCCAGCAGCGGGAAATCCACCCCGTAGGTGGTCGAGCAGAACTGCTGGATCTCCTCGGCGGTGCCCGGCTCCTGTCCCATGAACTGGTTGCACGGCACGCCGACGACGCTGAATCCGCGTGAGCCGTAGGCCTGCTGCAGCGCCACCAGTCCGGTGTACTGCGGTGTCAGACCACATTTCGAGGCGACGTTGACCACGAGTAGCGCCTTGTCACCGGCGAGTTCGGCGAGGGTCGCGGGTTCACCGGCGAGCGTCTGTACGGGAATTTCACGAATATCGGTCACAGTCGAAATGATAGGTGGAATCTCGGCCGCCGCGAGGGCGACTTCCGCCGCCGGGCCCGTCCGCCGACGGGCCGAGGGGAGTTGGCGAACCCTCGTCACCACCTTTCCGCGCCGAGGAAGAACTGCAACCTGTTCTATGATGTGACGTGAACAACATCCCTGGTCATAGCCAGGAAGTCGCTCCCGGACCGCGTCCCGGAGATCATTTTTCCCCAGCGTGCGTCTTCACCATTATTAGAACTTGTTCTACAGTGAGCTGAGGCACGCTCCCGCGCCGAGCGGAGCCGCGATCAGCCGCTACCACTTCGAAGATGAGGTAACCGAACATGACCGACACCAGCGCAGCCGATTACATCGTCATCGGCGCGGGCAGCTCCGGTGCCACTGTCGCGAGTCGGCTCGCCGAGCAGGGCGCCAGCGTCATCCTGCTCGAGGCCGGCCGCAAGGACAACACCAAGTTGGTCACGGTCCCGGGCATGATCACGACGGTTCACACGGTTCCGCAGCTCAAGCATCAGGTCACCTGGTCGCAGTACTCGATTCCGCAGAAGCACGCCGCCGAGCGCCGGGTACCGATGACGCGCGGCAAGGTGCTGGGCGGTTCGAGTTCGGTCAACGGCATGCTCTTCGTGCGCGGAAACAAGGCCAACTTCGACTCCTGGGCCGCCGAGGGCTGTGAGGGCTGGAGCTACGAGGACGTGCTGCCTGCCTACAAGCGCCTGGAGAACTGGGAGGACGGCGCCAGCGAGCTGCGCGGTTCCGGCGGTCCCATCGAGGTGACGCGGCAGAAGGAACTGACCCCGATCGCTCAGGAGTGGATGGAGGCCGCGGCCGAAACCTTCGGCGTCCCGGTCATCGAGGACTACAACGGCGAGTCCCAAGAGGGCATCAGCATCTTCCAGCAGAGCGTGCGAGACGGCTTGCGCTACAGCTCCTCTCGCGGCTTCATCACCAACCGCCCCAACCCGAATCTGAAGGTCGTCACCAAGGCGCACGTGGCGCGCGTGGTGATCGAGAAGGGCCGCGCGACCGGCGTCGAGGTCATCGAGAAGAAGGGCCGCCGGATCATCCGCGCCGAGAAGGAGGTCGTGGTCTCCGGTGGCGTGATGGGTTCCGCGCACATCCTGATGCTGTCCGGCGTCGGCCCCGCCGGGCACCTGCGCGACCTCGGCATCGAGGTCAACGCGGATCTGCCGGTCGGCCAGAACCTGCACGACCACCTGTTCGTACCGATGACCTTCATCTCGAAGAAGGCGCTGCACCGCGGCATTCCGTCGCATTTCGCGGCCGGTTTCCTCAAGGAACTGCGCAGCCCCGGCAGCTCCTGGTTCGGGCGCACGGTCTTCGAATCCGTGGGCTTCGTGCGGACCTCGTTCGCCAAGGACATCCCGGATATGCAGATCCACACCCTGCCGTGGAGCTACCCGACGCCCAACCAGGACGAGGACAAGCTGCACATGGTGGACAAGCGGGAGGCGCTGACCATCTTCCCGACCCTGATCTACCCGAAGAGCCGCGGCGAACTGCGCCTGGCCTCCACCGACCCGCTGGCCTCGCCGCTGATCGACCCGGGCTACCTCTCGGACCCGGCCGATATGGACTTCCTGGTCGAGGCCATCGGCATGATCCGCGAAGCCGCGGCGAACAAGGCGATCGCCGGCGACATCACCGAGGAGTTCTCCCCCGGCCCCGCGTTCACCGACGAGACCGCGCTGCGCCGCGAGCTGCCGATGCGGATCCACTCGGTCTACCACCCGGTCGGCACCTGCCGGATGGGCGTGGACGAGCGCGCGGTGGTCGACCCGCAACTGCGGGTGCGCGGCATCGAGGGCCTGCGGGTCGCCGACGCCTCGATCATGCCGAGCATCACCGGCGGCAACACCAACGCACCGTGCTACATGATCGGTGAGAAGGCGGCCGAATTCATCACCGCCTCGGCGTAATTCACCTCGTTCGCCCGGCCCCGTCGCGATCCGAAATCGCGACGGGGCCGTCGTCTAGGCGGGGCGTCAGATTTCGCCGAGATCGATGTCGACAGTCAACGGTACCGCCGCCTTGATGACGCCCGTGTACATCTCGCCGGTCCGATATGCCCTCGTTGCCGGGTCGAGGATGTAGGTGTAGATCAGCGGGACGCCGGTCGCGGCCTGTTCGACTCGCCAATAGAAGGCGATACCCCCCTTGGCGTATTGGTCGACCTTCACGATCCGATCGGGTTGTCTCGGATCCGGGCGAGACGACCTCCGCGACCAGCAGCACGTGTTCCGGGCGGGTGGGGGTGACGTCGATCGTGTCCGCTCGGTACACCACGACATCCGGGCGGCGGTTGGTGAGCGGGACATCCTGCAGACGGGCGTCGAAGTCGGTATCGGCGTTCCATTCCGGTCCCGACGCGGCATCCAGCGCGTTCGCCAGAACCCGCGCCAACCGGTTGTGCCGCTTGGACGCGCTGGGGCTCACAACGGCGATGCCCGCCACGATTTCCATTCGTGCACAGCGCTCTTCGGGCCAGGAATCGTATTCCGCTGCCGTGACTTGCTGGTGCATCTATGCCCCCACGCCGGTATCGACACTCATGACACCCGCCCCTCCCGAGCAGTTTCCGACCTGCTCACTCCGGCTTCGGAGGATCGACGCCGACACCGAGATATGTTGCGGGGAACAGAAGCAACTACGCAAGGAGCGCGAGTTGTCGCGCCGACAGCCGAACATGCCGCGTGTCGGCGGGTGCCCCGAAGTAATCGTGCAAACTTCGACGATATTCGCGGTTTTCTCGCATTCTCGGCGGGGTTTGCACGATAAGTTCACGGGCGGGCGATGACGATCGCCACCCCGCCCACAGGGCGGTCTCTCGCAATCGGCGCGGCACCTGAGCATCACCGGACAGTCGCCGGCGATCGCTCCTCACTGCGAGTCACCGCGTCGGCCTTTCCCAGACGGTGCGGGTCGACAGGCCGAGATAGACGCAGGTTTCGTGAGATGTTGGCGGGCGGCGGGGTATCAGGTCGTTCAGGCAGGGTTGAGTCCAGCAGGATGGTGTATGGCCGGACGCCAGCAAAGTGCGGGCGTGTCGTAGCCGGATAGGGGGTGGTCACCGCGTGATCCTTCAAAAGACCGGCAAGTCACTTGAAGGAAAGAAAGTTCACGCGATGACCTCTGTCCAGCCTATCGACCCGTCCAAGATGCTGTCGGACC
>NZ_LZML01000190.1:0-2001 GCF_001665695.1 Nocardia sp. 852002-51101_SCH5132738
GGTGAACGCCAGCTGACTGATCGGATTCGCGCCGGCCTCGGCGATGTGATAGCCGGAAATCGATACCGAGTAGAAGTTGCGCACGCCGTTGCGGACGAACCATTCCTGGATATCGGCCATCATGCGCAGGCTGAATTCGGTGGAGAAGATGCAGGTGTTCTGCCCCTGATCCTCCTTGAGAATATCGGCCTGGACGGTGCCACGCACCGTGGCGAGGGTGCGGGCACGCAGGTCGGCGGCCTCGTCGCTGCTCGGCTCGCGCCCGTTGTCCTCCCGAAACCGTTGCAGCGCTTGATCTATCGCGGTGTTGAGGAAGAAGGCGAGAATCGTCGGCGCCGGACCGTTGATGGTCATCGAGACCGAGGTGCTGGGCGCGCTCAGGTCGAAACCGTCGTAGAGGGCCTTCATATCGTCGACGGTGGCGATGGAAACCCCCGAGGTGCCGACCTTTCCGTAGATGTCGGGCCGCGGGGCCGGATCGTGACCGTAGAGGGTCACCGAGTCGAAGGCTGTCGAGAGGCGTTTGGCCTCGGCGTGTTCCGAGAGCACCTTGAACCGCCGGTTCGTGCGGAACGGATCGCCCTCGCCGGCGAACATGCGGGCCGGATCCTCGTTGTCGCGCTTGAACGCGAACACGCCGCCGGTGAACGGGAAGCGCCCCGGCAGATTCTCCGAGCGCAGGAAGCGCAGCAGCTCGCCGTGATCGGTGAAGCGCGGCAGCGCCACGCGCGGAATCGAGTTGTCCGACAACGTGGTCCGTCGCAGCGGCGTGCGAATCTCGCGATCGCGGACCCGCACCACCTGTTCATCGCCGCGATACGACTCCACGGTCGCGGGCCAATCCCGCAGCAGCGCGGCGGATTCCGGGGTGAGATCCGCGCTCGCCCGCCCGAGCAATCCGGACACCGTCCGTTTCGCGGCCGAGAGATCTTCCGCCGTAGCGTCTTCCGTGCCGGCCGGATAGTCGGTAGCCCCCGCGGGCAGTTCCGCCAGCACCTGCTCGAAGCGCTGCACCCGCTGGGCCGCGACCACCTGCCGCCGGGTCTCGGCGTGGTAATCGCGGACGGTCTCGGCGATCTCGGCCAGGTAGCGCACCCGCCCCGGCGGAATGATCTGTGCGAATCGGGTGGAGGCGCGGGTGTCGACTCGCGGCAGCACCCCGGTCTCCAGCGGCAGGCCGCGCGCACCGAGCAGCCCGGCCAGATGCTGATAGAGCGCGGTCACCCCGTCGTCGTTGAACGTCGCTGCGCTGGTGCCGAATACCGGCATATCCTCCGGCGCCGCCCCGAACGCCTCGCGGTTGCGCACCAGCTGGCGCGAGACGTCCCGCAGCGCATCCTCGGCGCCGCGGCGCTCGAACTTGTTGATCGCCACCACATCGGCGAAATCGAGCATGTCGATCTTCTCGAGCTGGGAGGCCGCGCCGAACTCCGGCGTCATCACATACATCGAGATGTCGACGTGGTCGATGATCGCCGCATCGCCCTGACCGATACCGGGCGTCTCGAGAATCACCAGATCGAATCCGGCCGCCTTGCAGGCCAGGATCATCGCGTCGATATTGGTCGGCAATTCGTGTGCGCCACGGGTGGCCAGCGAGCGGAAGTAGACGTGTTCGCTGTCGAGCGAGTTCATCCGGATGCGGTCACCCAGCAGCGCGCCGCCGCCGCGGCGCCGGGTCGGGTCGACGGCGAGGATCGCCACCCGCAGTTTGTCCTGCTGATCGGTGCGCAACCGCCGCACGAGTTCGTCTGTGAGCGAGGACTTTCCGGATCCGCCGGTGCCGGTGATGCCGAGTACCGGCACGGTGCGGCCGGCGGCCGCGGCCCGCAGTTCGTCCAGATCCGCCGCGGGCAGCGCATCGGCCTGCAGGCAGGTCATGGTGCGCGCCAGCGCATATCGCTCACCCGCGAGCACCGCCTCGATGGCGGCCGGTTCGGTCGACAGATCCACATCGCAGGCCCGGACGAGTTCGTTGATCATGCCGGGCAGCCCGAGTCG
>NZ_LZML01000191.1:0-536 GCF_001665695.1 Nocardia sp. 852002-51101_SCH5132738
GACTTGGAAAGCTTTGTCACACCAAGTGATTCGACAAGTTTCTCCATGCGTCGGGTAGACACCCCGAGCAGATAACAGGTGGCGACCACCGAGGTCAGGGCTCGTTCGGCACGTTTGCGGCGTTCGAGCAGCCAGTCCGGGAAGTAACTACCCTGACGCAGTTTGGGGATCGCGACGTCGATCGTGCCGACACGAGTATCGAAGTCGCGGTGGCGGTATCCGTTTCGGCTGTTGACGCGTTCATCGGATCGTTCGCCGTAGCCGGCACCGCACATCGAGTCGGCTTCGGCGCTCATCATGGCCTGAATGAACGTGGACATCATGTTGCGCAGGAGATCCGGGCTCGCGACGGCGAGTTGCTCGGACAGCATTGCGGACGGGTCGATAGGCTGGACAGAGGTCATCGCGTGAAACTTTCTTCCTTCAAGTGACTTGGCGGTCTTTTGAAGGATCACGCGGTGACCACCCTCTACTCGGCTACGACACGCCCAGACTTCGCTGAGGGCCCGTCGTACACCATCCTGCTGGACTCAACC
>NZ_LZML01000192.1:0-1386 GCF_001665695.1 Nocardia sp. 852002-51101_SCH5132738
GGGACTGTCGGTGTTCCGGTGGATCTGATCTCGGTCCGATGAGTCGAGCCTGATGGCTCGGCAGGAAGGACCGACGAATGTCGGAGACACTCGAGGCCGTGGCGAACAAGGACGCGGCGGAGACGAAGAAGCTGGCCGAGCAGTTGCTGGCCCAAGCCAAGGAACAGGGCATCGATTTGGTCGGGCCGGGTGGGCTGCTCAACGAGCTGACCAAGACCGTGCTGGAAACCGCGTTGGAAGCGGAGATGACCGAGCACGTCGGATATGAGAAACACGATCCCGCCGGCCGTGGAACGGGCAACTCCCGCAACGGAACCCGATCCAAAACCGTGGTCACCGAGATCGGGCCGGTCGAGATCGATGTGCCCCGGGACACGAACTCCAGCTTCGAGCCGAAAATCGTGAAGAAGCGGCAACGACGTCTGTCCGGGGTGGACGAGATCGTGTTGTCGCTGTCGGCGAAAGGGTTGACCACGGGGGAGATTTCGGCGCATTTCGCCGAAATCTATGGAGCGTCGGTGTCCAAGGACACGGTCTCGGCGATCACCGACAAGGTGGTCGCGGAGATGACCGACTGGTGCAACCGGCCCCTCGACCGGGTATATCCGGTCCTGTTCATCGACTGCATCCACGTGAAGATCCGGGAGGGCAAGGTCGCGAACCGCCCAATCTACGTGGTCCTGGGTGTCACCGTGGCCGGTGAGCGCGACATCCTGGGGCTGTGGGCCGGCGACGGCGGTGAGGGCGCCAAATACTGGCTGCAGGTGTTGACCGAGATCAAGAACCGTGGAGTGGCCGATGTGTGCATCGCGGTGTGCGACGGGCTCAAAGGCCTGCCCGAAGCGATCAACACCGTCTGGCCGGCAACGGTGGTGCAGACTTGCGTGATTCACTTGCTGCGCAACACCTTCCGCTACGCAGCTCGCCAGAACTGGGACCGGATGAGCAAAGACCTCAAACCGGTTTACACCGCACCCACCGAGGCTGCTGCGAAGGAGCGATTCGGTGAGTTCGCCGGGAGGTGGGGCCAGCAGTATCCCGCGATCGTGCGGTTGTGGGAGAACGCGTGGACCGAGTTCACACCTTTCCTCGACTACGACGTCGAAATACGCCGTGTCATCTGCTCCACCAACGCGATCGAGTCATTGAACGCCCGCTACCGCCGCGCCGTGCGCGCCCGCGGACACTTCCCCACCGAGCAGGCCGCGTTGAAATGCCTGTATCTGGTGACTCGTTCACTCGACCCGACCGGCGTTGGTAAGGCACGATGGGCGATGCGATGGAAGCCCGCGCTCAACGCGTTCGCCATCGCATTCGAAGGCCGGATCAACCCGACCGGAAACTAACCCCTACCGGGGTCAGATCCACCGGTAATCCGACACTCCC
>NZ_LZML01000193.1:0-934 GCF_001665695.1 Nocardia sp. 852002-51101_SCH5132738
GGCGGTGAGGTGCTCGCCTGTAATCTCACGATCATGGTGGACACCCCCTTCGGTCGAGTCATCACGGCGATGGTGACCCCCATGCACGCCGACGGCTCGATCGACTACGACGGCCTGCAGAACCTCGCCGTATACCTCGCCGACCACGGCCATGACGGATTGCTGGTCAACGGGACCACGGGTGAGTCCGCCACCACCACCGACGAGGAGGACTACGCCTGCGTGCGGGCGGTGGTCGAGGCAGTGGGCGACCGCGTCCAGGTGATGGCCGGCTGCGGCACCAACGACACCGAGCACTCGACTCGCGCGGCGCGCGAAATGGTCGCCTGCGGAGCAGACGCTCTGCTCGTTGTCACGCCGTACTACAACAAGCCGCCGCAGGACTGCATCCTCGAACACTTCCGCCTGGTCGCCGAGGCCGGCGGCGGTGTGCCCGTCATGCTGTACGACATCCCGGGCCGGACGGGGACGGCGCTGAGCACCGACACCATTCGTCGGGCGGCCGACATTCCCGCCGTGCGCGCCGTCAAAGATGCCAAGGGCGATTTCTTCGAGGCCAGTCGGCTTATGTCGCAGACGGACCTGCTCTGGTACTCCGGCGACGACGTCGTCAACCTGCCACACCTCGCTCAAGGCGCGACCGGCATCGTGTCGGTGGTCGGTCACGTCGCGGGCGATCACTACGCGGAGATGATCGCCGCCGTCGACCGCGGCGACCTGTCGCGGGCACGCGAGATCCATCGGCGTCTCATCCCCGCCGTCGACGCGATCATGCACGTCTCACAAGGCGCCATTCAGTCCAAAGCCGCGATGAAAATGCTCGGCGTCATCTCCTCCGATGCGCCGCGAATGCCATACCGGCAAGGGCCGCCGGAGCATCAGCAACGTCTGCGTGCCGGGCTCGAGGAATCCGGACTGTTGTAGACAGGCACGT
>NZ_LZML01000194.1:0-1869 GCF_001665695.1 Nocardia sp. 852002-51101_SCH5132738
TTCGAGCTGTACTACGACGTGTAAGTCGTTGTGAGGCTCTGACCTGCGACGGAACACCTATCCGTGGCCTTCTGTCCGCAGTTCGTCCGCAGTAGGTTCCAGCGAGTCCATCCGTTCCGCGATCACTTCACCGATTGCGGTCCGGGTGGACTCGTCTGCGTCCGGCCACAAATGCCCGTAGGTATCCAGCGTCGTGCGCGCCGAGGCATGGCGCAGCCGGGCCTGCACGGTCTTCACGTCTGCCTTCTTGGAGATCAGCAGCGACGCGAAGTAGTGGCGCAAGTCGTGGAAGCTGAATTCCTCCGGGAGCGAGGGAACCCGGTTCTTCTCGCGAATATCACGCAAGGCTCGTTCGATCTGCCAGGGCGGTAGTGGCTGAGCCTCCCCGTTCGTCACGATGTTCTCGTGCGGCCATCGCTGCTTGGACGCGGCGAGCAACAACGTCAGCTCACGCGGAATCGGAATCGGCGTCTCACTGGTCGGCGACTTGAGCGGTTCGGCCGGCCATTGCTGCGCCGGGTGAATGACTCCGCGCATGAAGTCGATATCCGCGACCCGCAGCGCCGATACCTCCGCCACCCGCAAGCCCGCGAACGCACCGAGCAGCACAGCCACCCGCATGTGGTCCGGGCATGCGTCGTACAGCTGCCATACCTGCGCCGTCGTGGCAATGTAGGGCTTCTGCTTGCCCATCGGCGGAGATGTCTTGCGCGAGCACGGATTTCGCGCGATCAAGCCTTCATGCCACGCATCATTCATGATCTGCGACAACCGCCCGTGCAGGGCGTAGATGTAGCTCGGCTTGAGCCCTTCCCGCTTCAATCCCGCGACCCACGCCTTTACCGACGACGGCCGCACTGCCGAGAGCTGCATATTGCCGAACGTCGCAGTGATGCGCTTGATGTGAGTCTTGGCCTCCCGAACAGTCCCCTTCCGATGAATCTCGTAGCCCTTGATCCACTGGTCGCACCACTGCTGCACCGTGATCGCAGCATCCCGGGGAGCCACATGAGTACCCTGCACGATGCTCGACACCTGGTTGGACAGCCACGTCTCGGCATCGGCCTTGCGCTCGAAGCCGCGGACATGTTCCACCGACTGGTCATCGACGTACCGAGCTCGCCACCGCTTCTTACATCCATAGTTCGCCGATCGCACCACTTGCCGAACTTTGGTGCCGTCCTCCTGCACGACGTATACGGTCTTGTGCCAGCGGTCTTCGACCCCCGAACGACGATTGCGCTTACCGGCCATCACGCCACCATCCGTCGACGCTCAGCCTCGATCTCGATACCCGCCCGCTCCTGTTCCGCGAGCCAGGCAAGTACGGTGGCCTTCTTCCACACCCGACGACGAGCGCTCAGCTTGAAGCTGGGCGGTTTGGTCGGGTCACCGATATGCGCCCACCACCGCCAGGTGGCCTCCGGAATACCGGTCAGCGCCTCCAACTGCTTTGCCCGCAAATAGGTTTCGTCCTGAATCATGATCGTTCCCTTCCTATGCTGCCGGTTGTAGTTCCGGAAGTTGTTGTGTGCCTGGCGGACTCGCGTTCAAGCAAGCCATGTCGTACTCGCTGCGCCATTTCAGCCGCCGAGCAACGTTGGCCATGATCAGGTGCTCTCGCGGTGGCACGTTCTTGTCCCCGCGCTCCACCGGTCTCACGATCAGCCGCGACGGATCAGGCTTGGCGATACCGACCGCCGCGAGCATTTGCCGAACAAACTCCGCGCGATCTGCCTTGTGATCGGGGAGGGTCTTGCCGGTCCAGCGACGGGAGACCAGGACACGGCGACCGCGCAGGCCGAGGGTGTCTCGGCGATGGGCTTTGCCCTTGCAGCGGCCGGGCTGGGTCTTGTCGCTGGCGCCCTT